>NZ_JAOQJG010000010.1:0-31947 GCF_025567365.1 Anaerostipes amylophilus
CCACTATCTAAAAATTCTGAAGTTCTAAGATTTTGCCATCCAATTCGAGCATGCATTGTAGCTATCTCTGATAACTTACGCTGTTCCCAATCTTCTTCATACCCCTTAAATCGAATCTTTGGTTTACTCATCCATCTCACCTCCCCATCATTTCAATTAAGCTATTCAATGATGCCATTATCGTATCATCTTCTGCCGTCAGCTCTTTCATCTGTGCTACAAGCTCTCCCTGTACCTTTTCCAATTCATCATCAATGTTGTTCATGTCAGTTAGTACTGCATTGATATCTACATCAGGTTCTTTCTCAAATGTATCAACATATCTTGGAATATTCAGGTTAAAATCATTTTCTTCAATCTCTTCAAAACTTGCCAGATAGGACTGTTTTTCTACTTCTTCTCGTTTATGATACAGTTCTAATACTTCTTCAATATGTTCGTCTGTCATTTTATTTTGTTTTTTATCTTTTTCAAATTTCTTTGAAGCATCGATAAATAGGACATCTCTTCCTTCTCTATGTTTCTTTAACACAATAATACATGTTGGAATCGATGTATTATAAAACATATTGGCAGGTAATCCAATAACTGCATAAATATTTCCTGCTCGTAATAATTTCTCTCTGATTTTTCCTTCTGCGGCACCTCTAAATAAAACTCCGTGTGGCAATACGATCGCCATGGTTCCATTATTTTTCAAATGATACAGTCCATGTAGTAAAAATGCATAGTCTGCCTTTGATTTTGGTGCTAGTACACCATAATCACTAAATCTCTCATCTTGTAAAAATCCTTTTGCAGCACTCCATTTTGCGGAATATGGTGGATTCATTAATACCATATTGAAATCTGTTTCTTCATCTGTTGGCCAGTCGGCATCTAAAGTATCTCCATGGTGTAATTTCTGATTTGCTGGAACAACTCCGTGAAGGAACATATTCATTCTTGCCAGATTATATGTTGATGTATTTAATTCTTGTCCATAATATTTGATATATTCTGGATATTTCACATATTTTTTTGCATTTAGTAGCAGAGAACCAGATCCCATACATGGATCATAGATAGATAATCCTCTTTTATCTTCCTGTCCATTAATCGCAATCTTTGTCAGAATTTTAGATACTGGCTGTGGTGTATAGAATTCTCCTGCCTTTTTCCCAGTTTCAGAAGCGAACTGTCCAATTAAGAATTCATAAGCATTCCCCAGAATTTCTGCATCTGTATTTAATAGATCTGCTTTATCGATTTCTTTGATCAAACTTGCTACTGTATCACTCTGCTTTTGATCCCCTGTTCCTAAACGATTGGAATATAAATCAATGTCTGCAAATAAATCTGCAAAAATCTCATCACTTTGCTCGATATTATTAAATGCTTTCTGCAACTGTTCTCTATTGAATGAATTGTCATTTGCTGCCTGTGCAAAACTTGTATATGTAAGTTCTGGTTCAATTACATAATGAAACTCTGAACGAATTTCTTCTTTTAATTCTTCTCCACTTTCATCTTCTACTGCTTCTTTATACGCATCTAACGCAATCTTTAGTGTCTCTGGTTTCTCGTCGTAAATCAGATCATAAGCTTTAATCAGGAATGAATCTGACAGGTATTTGTAAAATACGATCCCAAGCAGATAATTTTTATATTCATTTGCATCCATTTTTGAGCGCAGGATATCTGCACCACTCCATAATACACTCATTAAGTCTTTATTATTCTCTAATTCCGCCACGTTTATACTCCTCTTCTCTATATAATTTTTATTCATTATAACATGTTTTCACTTACACTGTTTCACAGCGCAAGCTTTTGTATAATTCATTTTGTAAATTTAATTTTACGCTAAAATAAGTGAAATTTCATCATAAAACGTACTTTTGATTCATTTAAATTCAGATTTTTATCATTATTTCTGTTCTATAGATTTCTATTTTTATTCTTTTATCATCAAAGTTAGTACTTATATGCAAAATATATTTTGAAATATTGTTTTTCTTCTGTATAGTATCTTTTTTTATAACTAAATTAAACTAACTTGGGAACAGCGTAAGTTATCAGAGATAGCTACAATGCATGCTCGAATTGGATGGCAAAATCTTAGAACTTCAGAATTTTTAGATAGTGGTGATTACATGCTTATTACTGGAACAGATTTTGAGGATGGTACTATAAATTATTCAACATGCCATTATGTAGAAAAAGAACGTTATGAACAAGATAAAAATATTCAAATTCGAAATGGCAGTATTCTCATTACAAAGGATGGAACTTTAGGAAAAGTAGCATATGTTCAAGGCTTAACAATGCCAGCAACATTAAATGCCGGAGTGTTTAATGTTGAAATCAAAGATAAAAAAGAAACAGATGAAAAATATCTTTTTCAATATTTAAAGGCTCCATTTTTGATGGATTATGTAACTAGACATGCTACGGGAGGAACTATAAAACATTTAAATCAAAGTATATTGATAAATTTTCCTGTTTATATGCCAAAGAAAAGTGAACAAGAAAAAATAGGATTGTATTTAATGCAACTAGATTCATTAATCACTCTTCACCAGCGACAATATCAAAAATTATTTCAATAATGGCTGTTGCTAAATTACAACAGCCATTCGCATAACTTCCTTTACAATTCCAACATCTTACAAATTTCTTCTTTATCTGTCTTCGGATGTTCCTTGATTGCCTCATAAATTGGTTGAATCGTAATCACATTTTCTTCAACCTCGTCTACAATCTGATATAATTCCTTATTCTTTTTTATCTTCATTTGCATCTGAATTGATCAGATTTCTCATATTCTTTCTGGCTGTTACATCTCAATCATTGTAGCGTTCATTAAAGAATCCCAAATCTCCTCTCTGGTCTTCTCTGGATTTTCCTTTACGATATCATAGATTTTCTCAATCACATCTGCATCTTCTAACAAATCATCTGCTATCTTCGCTATAGAATCGCCATTTTCAATCTTTTTCTTTACCAGCGTTATTAATTTTAAAATTTCTCCCTGTTTTCTTCCTTCTTTTCTTCCTTCTCGTCTCCCACGATTTTCCGCGCTTCGCAACTGGCTTTCCTTATCCCTGATTGCCATTTGTTCTCTCAGATATAAATATCTTTCACTCTCATCTCGACTCATCTTAATCATTTCATCCCTCACCTTTTCCATGTAATGATTTCCTTCAAATACAATAATGCTATTAAAAATCCTTCTACAATTACTTTTTTGTAAAAAATTGTAATATCAAACTTGTAAAAAGACAGGAGCCAAATAAACTCCTGTCCTAACACACATCATTATATCCTACGCACTTTTATTTTTCCAGTTCTTCCGTCTCAATAATAAACTTCACACTACCCTTCGTTCCACTAGCCTTCTTCGTAAATGTCTGATAGTTTTCTCCTTCATCCATCACTGCATCAGCTCTGTCTAAGATATCTTTTGCATCATCATTGATCGTATTGACAAGTTTCTCAATACCGTCTTTTCTAAAGGTTAACATTCCTTTGTTCAAGGTAACAGCTCCATTTTTTAGAGTTGCAATTCCTGTTGTCATCTGTCCCATTCCATTATCCAGTGTTTTGGCACCTTTGCTTAACTTCTTCGCTCCATTTGCTGCTGTTTTTGTTCCACTGTTTAACGTCTTGGCTCCTTTATCTAATTTCTTGATGGAAGATGCCAGTGTCTTAGATGATGCCTTTAACTGCCCAGTTCCTTCCGCGATCTGTTTTAATGCAGATTCTAACTGTGCTGTGGATATCTTTGTCTTTGTTAGCAGATTTTGAATCTGGGTTAAGCATCCTGATACGATCTGAAGGTCTGTCTGTGTTTCTTGCAAGCTTGTTCCGATAGATCCTGCGTAGGTTCCTAAATTCTTTGCCTGACCTCCTACGGATTGTGCATAACCGCCTAAGTTTTCTACATCTGTCTTTAAAGAACCTGCAATCGTTGTAAGCTGTGCTTTCTGCTCATCTGTAAGAGAACTATAATTATTCTTAATAAATTCTCCAATTGCTCCTGCCTGATTTCCAACATCTGTTGCTGATGCTCCAATAGACTCTGCTAATGCACCTAATGTCTTCGCTGACACACCAACACTTTCTGTCTGTGTCTTAATATTCATTAATTCTTTTGTGATTCCTGTCTGTGCACTCTGTAAGTTAGACTGTAATTTTTCCTGATCACTTTCGCTTGGTGTACTATTCTGCAGTTCTTTGAGAATCTGTCTCACTCCATTATCTAACTTCTCTGTAGATGATGGTAAAGCACTGGTTCCTTTCGCTAACTGACTGGTTCCATTCTTTAATGTTGTAGATCCATTGACCAGTTTGTCAAGTCCTGTTGCTAACTGTTTGGAACTGACTGCAATCTGTTTTGTTCCTGATTTTAATTTTCCAGAGGCTGTGACTAATTTCTCAATTCCTTTAACTAATTCCCCAGAACCATCACATAACTTATCTGTTGCATTTTCAAGGTCCTTTAAGGAATCCGTCAGTTCACTTAAATCTCCTGCATCATCTAAGCCGAATTCGGATAGTGTATCAGAATTAGCAACTGTCGCTGTGACTGTCATCTGGAAGTCTTCTACATCAGCTGTGATCTCGAAATCTTCTGGAATATCGAAGTTTGACCCAATACTTGTATTCTTAAGGTTTAAGCTGTCTGCTAATCCTGGCATTGCAACTCCAATAACGATATGTTTGTTACCATCAGAGATAACTTTTCCGTTTGTTGCTTTGACATTAGAGAAGTTATCTGTATTTAAGATCGCTGCTGTGATCATTGTAAATGGTGTATAGATCGTTGTCTGTTTTCCATTGATCGTCTTTGTCACTTCGGAATGGTTTTCATATTCATAATGTATCTTTACTTTTCCAGATTTACCGATCAGATCTTTTGGTTTGATTTCTTTTCCGTCCAGATAATATGTGACTTTCATAGATACTGGCAGATTCTTATCACTACTTCCCTGATAGTAAATATCATTTCCGTTGGCATTCCATGTAATGTTATGTTTCTTTCCTTGTTGGTATGTTTCGTTTCCTTTGACATTCTCAACATCTGTAAGGTCAGTGGCATCTTTGATCTTTGCTTCTCCTGAGAAGTTCTTTAACCAGTCACTGACGATCACTGTTTTTTCTTCTCCATTTGCATCTGTTTTTACATAGACTGTTTCTTCTTTATCTGCAGTGGACTCGCTAGCTGCTACCGGAACTGCTGCCGGGATTGTAAGAGCTGCCGCAAGGAACATTGCTAATGCTTTTGATAATCTTTTTTTTCTCATAACAATCGCTCTCCTATTCTAAATGCCCCATTTTGAGGGTTGTTTTACAAATTAATTTGTCAAATATCATAAACATTGCCGGCAGAATAAAGATTACGGCAACGGTACTGATCACGGCTCCTCGTGCAAGTAATGTACAGATTGCACTGATCATATCGATGTTTGAATAAATCGCAATACCGATCGTTGCTGCGAAGAAACTTAATCCACTGGTGATGATAGACTGCATGGATGTTTCATGCGCAATACGGATCGCTTCCATTTTCTTCTTGCCATTCATACGTTCCTTCTGGTAACGGCTTGTCATCAAGATTGCATAGTCAACCGTTGCTCCTAACTGGATCGTTCCAATAACGATACTTGCAACGAACGGCAGTGATAATCCCGTGTAATATGGAACCGCCATATTAACACAGATTGCAAATTCGATCACGGCAACCAAAATTACTGGTAAGGAAATGGATTTAAATACGATCAGGATGATCACAAAGATTGCCGCGATCGAAGCAATATTTACATTTCTAAGGTCAACATTGGTGACAGTCTCCAAATCGTTCATCAATGGTGCTTCCCCAATAACCATTGATCCTGGACTGTATTTCTTCACAATCTTGTTGATCTGATCAATCTGTTTATTAACCTGTTCGGTTGCTGATTTGTAATTGGAACAGATAAACTGCATCTCATATTCATCACTTTGTAACATCTCTTTCATAGAAGACGGGATCATATCAGATGGAATACTTGAACCGATCACAGAGTTCATTCCGAGACACCATTCAACGCCATCGACTTTATCGATCTCTTTCTGCATACTGCTTAATTCCTTCTGGCTCATACCGTTCTTGATCATGACCATATGAATGTTACTCATTCCAAATTCATCACTTAACTTCTTATTTGCCACATTACTTGGCAAACTCTGTGGAAGTGATTTATCAATATTATAGTAGATCTCTGTATGATTATTTCCATAGATTGCTGGGAAAATCATAATCAAAAATACGACGATCGTTGCTTTATAATGCTTTGTAATAAAATGTGATGCATTCGTTAAATCTGGCATCAAAGAACGATGGTGTGTCTTCTCGATCAATTTATCACAGATCAGTATCAGTGATGGTAAAACAGTCACACAACAGATAACTCCGATGATAACACCTTTCGCCATAACAATACCTAAGTTAGCTCCTAATGCAAATGTCATAAAGCACAATGCAAAGAATCCAGCAACCGTTGTAACAGAACTTCCTGTGATAGACTTAAATGTATTGGAAATTGCATGTGCCATGGCACGTTCTTTATCATTTTCAAATCTGATCTTATTACTCTCATAGCTATGAAGTAGAAAAATCGAGTAATCCATCGTAACTCCCAACTGCAAGATCGCAGTCAATGCCATTGTAAGATAAGACACATCACTTAGGAAAATATTTGTTCCTAGATTATAAAGGATCGCCATTCCGATACTTAACAGGAATAAAAAAGCAACCGCAAAGGATTCCATCGTAACAAATAATACGATCAGTGAAAGTACTGCTGCGATCGTAACGTAAATTGGAATCTCCTGCATAACCAGGTTCTTGATATCTGTAACTACCCCGGACATACCACTGATAAAACACTGTTTTCCAACAATCTTACGCATCTGCGTGACTGCTTCCATCGTGTTATCAGATGATGTCGTTTCTTTAAACATTGCGATCATCATGGTTGCGTTCTTATTAAAGAATACTTTCCTTACTTTCTCAGGAAGCATTTCTTTTGGAACGCTTAGATCTGCGATATCATCATACCAGATGATCTTGTCAACGTGATCGACTTTCTCTAGTTTCTGTTTTAGCTTCTGTACGTCATGAAGATTCATATCTTCAACGATGATCATCGAATAAGCTCCGGCCCCAAACTGATCTACCATGATATCTTGCCCCTTCACCGTCTCTAATGAGTCTGGAAGATAACTTAAAATGTCATAATTGATCCTTGTCTTCACGATTCCGATCGTTGATGGAATCAGTAAAATGAAAGCCAGGAAGACGATGAATTTTCGATGATGTACTAACTTCTTTGCAAATTGTATCATAGCATCCTCCCATTTCTAATTCTGACGAATAGTCATTTTCAACCTATCTATGTTATACGCCAAAAATGACCAAAAGTCAATAAAATTGATAAATCTTTTTGACTTTTGGTCATTTTTTAGTTATACTAGAGAAAATGAGAGGAGAGATCGCCATGAAAAAGGTCGAATTAAATAAAAAGAAAAAACAAGATGCCCTTTTAAATACAGCTTATCATCTGTTTACAGAGAAGGGATTTCAAAAGACCTCCATCTCCGATATCGTAAATGAAGCGGGTGTTGCAAAAGGTACTTTTTATTTGTACTTTAAAGATAAACTAGATATCCGCTATAAACTGATTGCAAAGAAATCAGCGGAAGTTTTTAAACATGCTTATCAGGAACTTCAAAAACAGTCTATTGATAACTTTGAAGATAAACTAATCTTTATTGTTGATCAGGTCATTGAATCATTGAATGACAGTCCTACACTTTTAAAACTGATCTCTAAGCATCTAAGCTGGGGAATGTTTAAGAACTCTTTAGTAGAACCAATTGATGATGCCCAACGAAATATTTACGATATATATATGGATCTTTTGAAAAATTCCGGTTATGAATTTGATCATCCAGAGGTTATGATCTATATGATCATCGAGATAGTTGCTGGTTCATGTTATAATGTAATCTTAACAAAGGAACCCGTACCAATTGATGAATTAAAGCCTTATTTATATCAGTCAATTCGGTTGATCATTAAAAATCATATTATTTCATAGCATCATTTTTAACCTTTTGAGAATACCACAGATTGAGCATTCATCTGTGGTATTCTCTTTGTTTATGAAGTTTTAATGGCATTATCCTATGTAATCTATAATGATCTTCGCTGCTTTTTCTATTCCAGTTCTTGCAGAATTGATCATCAGATCATAATTACCTGGATCTCCCCATTTTTGTTTTGTGTAATAGTTATGATAAGAAGATCTCTCCCAGTCTGTCTGCTTGATCATCTTCTTGGCCTGTCGTTCACTGACTCCTTCTGTCTCTACTAACCGTTTGATACGATCTTTTACTGGACTGTGGATAAAGAAGCTGTAGCAGTTTTCATGGTCTTTCAAAACCACATCTGCGCATCTTCCAACAAAGATACAAGAATCATGTTCTGATGCTAATTCATGAATCACCTTTGCCTGAATCATAAATAGTTTCTCTGGTGTCATGATCTCTTCCGTTTCAACACCTGGGAATCTATGTCCGATCGGTACGTTTAATATGTGACTGTAAGTTGCACTTTCTTCGTGGTTCTTTACAAATTCTTCAGACATATCACTTTCTTTGGCAACACGGGAGAGAATTTCTTTGTCATAGAATGGAATTCCTAATTTCTCTGACAGAAGTTCTCCTACTGCCCTTCCACCACTTCCGTATTCTCTGGAAATGCATATGATCGTATTTTTCTTCATATGTAACACCCCTTTTCTTTTAATCCTTGGTGTCTCAAGTACTGTTTTCCTTTTAATACAATTTTATCACATATGATGAAAATTTACTATCTATACTATCTTATTTTTATCCAACTATTAATTCTGCTTCCTTACGATCGCATACTCATCATCCATCTGGAAATAAGGGCAATCCCAGTCGCTGTAACTCATGAATCTTGCCATTTCATCTTCATCTAAATTAATGTCGCATACATAATATTCATAATCTTCGTCATATACATAATTACTGCAGTATTCACATCCTGCACTTTTTTTCTTTGCCATATTTGTTTCCTTTCTTCGTATTTCTTCTATATCTAATCTAATACTTTTATTCTTCCGTGTCCAATTTAATACTTTTCAAAATCTCTGCAAATTCCAATAAAGATTTGCATTTTCCAAACAGCAATGCATCTACTTTGCTTGTATCCTGTACGATATCTGGGATCATCACTGGATTCATTCCTGCCCCGTATGCAGATCTGATTCCATTGATTGCATCTTCTAATGCGATTGCATCCTTTGGATCTACTTTTAGCTGTCTGCATGATTCTACATAAATATCCGGTTCAGGTTTTCCATGTTCGATCATCTCTCCTGTTATGATAGAATCAAAATAGTGCGTAATCTGTTCTCGTTCAAAATTATCGAGTGCATGTTCTCTTGTTGAAGATGTTGCTACTCCAATTTTTAAATTCTTTTCTTTTAACACTTCCAAAATCTCATGCAGTCCTTTTTTGGCTGGTGTTCCGTCTTTTGCCAGATCATAATATGCCTTTCTGTATGTCTGTAAAAATTCATCAAATGGAAAATCATTTCCGTAATGTTCAAGAAAATATTTCTTTCGGTTCGTAAGATTGGTTCCTAATGTATTTACTATATTATACCCTAATGGTCCGTATCCAAGTTTCTCTCCTGCGATATCCCAAGATTTCTGTACGTAGTGTTCGCTGTCAAACATTAAGCCATCCATATCAAAGACAACTGCTTTGATCGTTTTTAACTTTTCAAGATCCATCGTTTCATTTCCGCCTTTCTGTCTGGTCATTTTCTTATGATACCACGGATTTTGTTAGATTTCATCTTGTTTACAAAAATATATCAGACTGTTATCATTATTTTGCAGAAATAAAATTTTCTGCTTTATCTTAAAGGAGGAATTATTTATGAAATCATCATCAGATTTAAGATCTATGTTAAAAAATATCGACCGGAAAGGATATCCGGCATATAAAGGAACTTATGGAATTTATGATTTTGGAAATTATTATTTATCGATCGATCATGTACAGGGGGATCCTTTTGCATCACCATCGAAATTAAGTATTGAAGTTAAAGGGAAAAAAGCTGGATTCCCTGCTGAATTTTATAATGCAAAATACAAACGCATTGCTCTTTGCGATCACCTGACTCGTCTGTTTTATAATGCTTTATCCAAAATATCTTTTCGTGCAAAAGGTTCTGGAAAAAGTGGGTTATTTTCTATCAGCAAATGTGGGCAGGAAGTTTTGGAACGAACTGCCTGTACGATCAATCCTTCAAATGGAGATATTTCTATTCATTTTGAAGTCGGTTTCCCTGCAAATGGTCGAACTGTCAATGGACGTGAATTATCTAAAATGTTATTTGACCTTCTGCCTTCCTGTGCAATCTCTTCATTGTTTTATAAAAATATAGATCAAAAAGCCTTGAAATCTGCGATTGATCTATCTGAAGATCAATATAATATCCGAACAAAACTAGATTCTATGGGACTTGTTGCATTTATTGCAGATGGTTCTATTTTGCCAAGAGAAAGCGGAGTTTCACAAAGGCCTATGAAACATTGCGTTGCTTTTAAATCTCCTGACAGTTATCGTGTATCCTTTGATCTTCCACATCATGGGAAAATTACTGGTATGGGAATTCCAAAGGGTATTACTTTAATCGTTGGTGGAGGTTATCATGGAAAATCAACGTTACTGAAAGCTTTAGAACTTGGTGTCTATGGCCACATCAAAGGAGATGGCCGTGAATTTGTGATCACTGATCCTACCGCCATGAAAATACGTGCCGAAGATGGCCGAAGCATTACAAATACGGATATTTCCATGTTTATCAACAACCTTCCAAACGGAAAAGATACGATATCTTTCTGTACCGAAGATGCCAGTGGAAGTACCTCTCAGGCTGCAAATGTAGTGGAAGCGATCGAAACTGGTTCTTCTTTATTTTTAATTGATGAAGATACAAGTGCTACTAACTTTATGATCCGTGATGAATTGATGCAACGAGTGATTCTTCGTGATCAGGAACCGATCACTCCATTTATTGAACGTGTCAGAGAATTATATGAACGATATGGTATTTCCTCTATTATTGTAGCTGGAAGCTGCGGTTCTTATTTCCACCCAGCAGATCATATTATCCAGATGGATCAGTATATGCCAAAAGATATTACAATGATTGCAAAAGAAGCAGCCAAGGATTTCCCTATAGTATCACTTCCTGAAAACAAACATCCTGATCCTTGTTTTGACCGATGTTTTAAAGCTGGAAATGATCTGAAAAAAGATCGGAGAATTAAAGTGAAAACTCTTGGAAAGGATGCCTTTTCTATTAATAAAGAAACTGTAGATCTTCGTTATGTGGAACAGATTGTTGACAGTGAGCAGACTGCTGCTCTGTCTTATGCTTTGTTATATGCGAAATTGCATTTAATGGATGGAACAAAGAATCTTCGCCAGATTATTGATGAATTGATGAAATTAATTGATACGAAAGGCTTAGCTGCTTTGCTTAATTGTAAATATGTCAATACAAACCTTGCTGTGGTTCGGAAACAAGAGATTATGGCTGCAATTAACAGGTATCGTAAATTGTGATTTGTAGGTAGTTTGATAAGCTGAAGTTATCGAAACCACTAGAGATGTGTATGTTAAACGGTATTGGCTAATAATTTTTGTATTCGCTGACAAAAGATTTTCTTTCTTACGAGGACCTCCTTGAGACTGGTAGCTTCTTTTTTATGTCGTTATCATCATGGAGGTTTTTATCAGTCTATTTATGAAATATCTTGGCTACAAACCTATGGAAAAACTGACTCTTTTGGATGCCAGAACATTTATCCTGGATAAACGCCGCTGTGGTATCTCTGCTTCAACCTGTAACTTTTATAATTCATCCATTGCTTTTTTATACAAATATGTCTTGCACATCCCATGGGATCAGAATCTTGTTCCAAGAATGAAGCGGGATACCAGACTTCCTCAGCTTCTTTCGATGAAACTGTGCCGGAAACTTTTAAACTGCAGACAGTATATTTCGAAGCTTCGGGGACAATATATGGCGAATGATTGAACCCCCATACAATATTATTTTCCATACACACCACCGCAAATTAAAATTTCAGCCACAATTTCATATGCAGAATCCTGCAAATGTATCCCATCAACTGTATACTCTCTAGACAGCTGTCCATCTGCTCCTATCAAATGACTAAATACATCTATATAATTAAAATCGTTTTCCTTGCATAATTTTTTAATCCAGGTATTGATCTTTTGTATCTCTTCATTCGATTTTCCTTCTGCCCACGATGGCATCAGACCGATTCTTTTTGTATATGCCGGATACATGGATTCGATATAAATTTTTGTATCTGGTAGTTGTTTTCTGATTCTAAGTGCCAATCTGATCAATCGTTCGGCTAATGGTTTTGCTCCTGGATACAATGACATTAGGAAATCGTTGGCTCCTCCTTGCATGATGATAATGTCTGGATGATATGGATAAACGTCATAAGATAATCTAGCTCCCATTTCTGCAATTGTGTCTCCTGCAACTCCACTGTTGATAATATCTGCATCGATATCTTTTAATTTATCCATTGGAAAATAATCTGTTAAAGAATCTCCAAACATAACGATTGTTTTTTTCTTATCTTTCATTGTCTACTCCAATATCTTATCTTTAAATTGCTGTTTTTCTTTCATAGAAATATGTAATCCATTTTTGATAAATTGATTGATCGAACCATGATCTTCTTTCATTGTTTTCAGTGCTGCGTTTAAAAACTCTTCTTTTGCCACGAAATAGCCTTCTAATTTTTCAATCTTTTCTTGATGAAATCCTGCCACGTGCAATTTTTTCCGTATTTTTTCGACTCGTCTTATGGCTGCTTTATTTGTTTTTAAGTAATCTTCCATGACATCCTCTTCCGATACATCTAATAAAAATAAAATGATTGCAGAAAGCAAACCACAGCGATCCTTTCCTTCTGTACAGTGCCATAAAACAGATCCATTTTCTGTAGTCATAACCTCTCTTACTGCCTTTGTGATCTGCTGATTGCAGAATTTATTTTGAATCATCATAATATAGATGTCTTTCATATCTGGAAATTCTTGCATATGCAACATCTGTTTTTTAGTTTCTTTTTCACGGCTTACCCCAACCATACTTTCCATAAAAAATGGAATATTCATATAACTTGCTTCTGGTATTTCAAGGTCCGCTTCCTGCTCTACTTCCATTGGTGTCCGTAGATCTAAGATTTTATGTAAATGATATTCATTTGACAAAAGATTCATATCATTTTGCGTAAGTTTCGATAAACGATTGCTGCGGATTAATTTTTTCTCCCGTATCACGGCGCCTTCTGTTGTTTTTAATCCGCCAAGATCTCTTGCATTATCCGCACCTTCCAGATGTATTTTCCCCATGATATCATCTCCATTTCTAGTTTTCATTCATTGTATCTTCTAGTGAAATTCCATCCGTGACATATGATTTTTCATGTTTTTGCTTGTCCAGATATTCTGTCCGGATCTGTGCTTTTGCTTCTTCGTAATCTCGTTTTAGTTCTCTTGCTGATAAAAGTCTGCATCCTTGTCCACGAATAATGATCTGTTCAAGTCCATCAGATGTTGCTACTGTCACATCATATTTTCTCCCGTGAGTATGGGCAAATTTCTCGATATACTGATCGGCAGTTTCTGCTTCTTTTGTGTAGACTACATGGATATTTAGATAATCTGTGATCTCTGTTTCATGACCTTTTACACGATATGCATCAAATACAACGATCAATTCCATACCTTTCATTCCCTGATAGTTACACATTTCATCAAGAAGTTTGCCTCTGGCTGCATCCACATTCGTATCTAATAATTCTTTGAGTTCATCCCACGCATAAATGACATTATATCCGTCAACCAATAAATATTTTTTCGACATATCTCGCTTCACAGAAGATTTTTCAGCGAATGAATGATAATCCTGTTCAATCCTTGCCGCCTTCTTTTTCTTCCATTTACTTTTATTGTGCTGATTTGCGTAAAATGTCTGCTCTAAGATTTTGTCAATCTCATCTGTATCGATCCATTCGTCTTCAATATATGCTCTTCTCTGAGCAATCTCGTCGAATTCTTCTTCCTCTGTTTCTTTAGCTAACACACTTTCTAAATGCATATGTTCTGGAACTTCATCCCACGAAACATTATAACCTGCCCCATGAGAGCAAAATACAGAGCCGCAAGGATTCTCAAGATCATGATCTGGATCGTAACCAGCTTCTTCTATGATTTCTTCTGCATTATGGCAGATATCATATCCATTTAATGTCGTAAATAATCTTCCCATTCCTTTGGAATATGCCAGTACTTCTTTTTGATATCCCTGCATGGTTGAAACTGGTGCTACCCCTTGTAATACCGCCATTTCTTTTGATGTATCCGGTGTTTCAAATGTTCCATGCATTTTTTCGATATCTGTCATGGCTCGTCCTACCATTTGCTGTGGAATCTCTAAGCGAAATTTATAATATGGCTCTAATAAAATGCTTTCTGCCATGCGAAGTCCCTGACGGACTGCACGATAGGTTGCCTGACGGAAATCACCACCTTCTGTATGTTTCTGGTGCGCTCGTCCTGCTGCCAGTGTAATCTTAATATCCGTAATCGGTGCTCCCGTTAAAACACCTCTGTGTTCTTTTTCTAATAAATGAGTCAGGATCAATCTCTGCCAGTTCTTATCCAGTATATCTTCACTGCACTGTGTATCAATGACAACTCCACTTCCTCTTTCTAAAGGTTCTAAAAGCAAATGTACTTCCGCATAATGTCTAAGTGGTTCAAAATGTCCAACACCTTCTACAGTATTTGCTATTGTTTCTTTGTATACAATATTCCCCTGTCCAAATTCGACATCGACATCAAAACGTTCTTTGATCAAACTTTTTAGAATCTCAATCTGGACTTCTCCCATGATCTGAACCTGAATTTCCTGTAATTCCTCATTCCAAATGATATGAAGTTCTGGTTCTTCTTCCTCTAGTTGTCGAAGTTTCGGCAGCATAACAGTCGCACTTGTCTGTTCTGGAAGGATCATCTGATAAGTAAGAACTGGTTCTAACACTGGCTCATAGCCACCCTGTTCGACTCCAAGGCACTGTCCTGGATAAGTGTCACTTAAGCCTGTCACCGCACAGATTCTTCCCGCTTCAAGTTCATTCACTGTCTCATATTTTTCTCCTGAATAAATACGGATCTGATTGATCTTCTCATCACTGCTTGTGATCACTGTTTTGACTTTCAAGTCTTTTCCGGTTACTTTTAAATGAGTCAGCCTGTTTCCTGACTCGTCTCTTGTGATCTTAAAAACACGTGCTCCAAATTGTTCTGGATATTCTTTTTCTTCCGTATAATATCCAAAATCATTTAAAAATTCTTCCACTCCCTGAAGTTTTAATGCTGATCCAAAGAAACAAGGAAAAATCTTACGTTCTGTGATCATTTTTCGAATCTGTTCATCCTCTATCTCTCCAGATTCTAAATACTGATCTAATAATTCTTCATCTTCCATCGCAACAGCTTCATAAAATTCATCACTGTTTTTCGTTCCAAAATCAATACATCCACTGCTTAAGCGTTCTTGTAATTCTTCTAATAAAGCGGTTTTGTCTGTTCCATTTTGATCCATCTTATTGATAAATAAAAATGTTGGGATCTCGTATCTCTTTAACAGGCTCCATAAAGTCAGTGTATGTCCCTGAACTCCATCTGCACCACTGATCACAAGAATCGCATAATCTAATACCTGTAATGTACGTTCCATTTCTGCTGAAAAATCCACATGTCCCGGTGTATCAAGCAATGTCAGATCCATGTCTTCCATAGATACTTCCGCCTGCTTCGAAAAAATGGTGATCCCTCTTGATCTTTCCAGTTCATAAGTATCTAAAAACGCATCTCCGTTATCTACTCGTCCAAATTTTCTTAAGTTACCTGCTGTATATAAAATTGCCTCGGAAAGCGTCGTCTTTCCGGCATCAACATGTGCCAGAATTCCGACACAGATGTGTTTTCTTTTTTCCATGATCATCTCATCCTTTTTTTATATCTATATCTAAGTATATCTGTTTCGATGAGAAAAGTCTAATATCTTATTTTCCAAAAGAAAAAGCAGAAAAACCTGATCATTTTTCTGCCTTTTCTTTATTATTTTTGATTCTTACTATATAAAAATGCTGCGATCCAAGAAGTTACTGGAACTGCCATGATCACACCAAGACTTGATGATAAACCCTGCATGATCTCGATTCCTACCGAATACATATTGATCACTTGCTGGTATTCATAATTGTATGCAAAAATAAATACTAATGTATTGATCGATCCCCCTGTAAAAGCAAGGATCAGTGTATTGGTCATCGTTCCCATCATATCTCTTCCGACATTCATTCCTGATTGAAACAATTCTTTTGTCATCATTTGTGGATTTTGTTCTTTTAATTCGTTTAATGTTGATGCAATCGACATTCCAACATCCATAACAGCGCCTAATGATGCGATTAAAATTCCTGCAAATAGGAGTTCTCCGATCTTTATATCCGTCATCTCTCCTACATAAACAAGATTTTCTATATCCGATACATTATATCCTGTGATTGATGTTACTTGTCCAAAGATTAATGCAAATGCTCCAGAAAACACCACCCCTATGACAGTTCCAAGCATTGCAGCTACTGATTTCTTCGTAATCCCATCGACCATGCACATCGTAACAATCGTTGTAAATGCAACCACCAGTACAGCTGCCAATATTGGCGATATTCCTTTATAGATCATTGGAAGGAAAATAAAAAAGATACAAAGCATTGTAAAGACCAAACTTAAGATTGATGAAATTCCTTTCCTTCCACCGACTGCAACCACGATTGCTACAAAAATGGCTGCCATCAGCCATACCATAGGACCTCTGTTTACACTATATACAGAAGCTACGAATTCTCCATTTGATTCATTCACGATCGCTATGACTTTCATTCCCTTTTTACATTTTGCACCAAATAAATAGCTCTGGGAACTTGTTGCCTCTATTGTTTTTCCTTTATGATCTCCAGATAAAAGTTTTAATTCTACGGTTTGTTTTCCACTTCCACTATTGGATAAATTTCCAGAGATCACTTTTGTTACTTCTGCTTTTTCAAAATTTCTTCCATCTGTATCAAGAAGTTTTGTCTTCTCAATTCCAGAAAATGAAAAAAACAGCAGAAGAAAGAGAATGCCTGCAATCAGCAGACACACTCTTTTCATCTGTTTTTGTTTCATTGTTATTTCACAGTTGCTTTCAGAACTTTACTGTAAGAACCGTAGATTTTCTTACCTTTGACTACTTTGTATGCACGAACCTTTACATAGCATTTCTTCTTTGATTTTAATGATTTGATCGTATAAGTAGTTTTTGTTGTATTTTTTACTTTTGCATTCTTAAAGTTCTTGTTTGCTGCATATTTAATCTCATATCCAGATACAGATGCTTTTTTGATCTTAACTGTTACTTTCTTTTTCCCAGCTTTCAGCGTTGCAGATGCTTTTGCTACTACAACTTTCTTTTCTAATGCTGCTTTTGCATTTGTCAGAGCTTTTAATGCATTTTCTACTTCACTTTTTGTTGCCTTTTTATCTGCTGCAACTTTCTTAGCTCCTGCAAGTGCCTGTTCAAAGACTCTGTAGCTTTGTGTTGTATATGTATTTTTCTGTTTTACAATACTTTCTGCTGCTTTAATTTCTTTATTGAGTGATGCTACATCTCCTTTGCTCTTTGTGATAGAAAATGTTTCGTCAATCTTTTCATCATTGTCTGTACGATATGTATTGATCGTTAAATTGTTTTCTGTCACGTCTACAACAGAATATGTTGGAACATCTTCTTGCCAGCGGTGTGCAATGTATGTCTGCTGTCTTGGTACCAGATCATAATACTTACTTCCTGAAGAAGAACCAGCTGTCATATAAAGGACACCTTCTGGATTGATCACAGAACTTCCTTGTTTTTTGACAGTTTCAATTGCTTTTTCATCCATGATACTCTTAAGGTATGATAAGTATTTCTGGTCTTTTTCATCTGTGCTGTCATTTTTGATATTTGCTGGTGCTACAGTTCTTGTTGTTGGATTTTCACCCGCATCCATATCTTTCTTTAATTCTGCATCAAACTCATCGTCTGTATAATCATTGGCTTTTGTTCCGCCTAATAACATTTTAGATCTGGAATATGCATGATCATGACCTGTTAATACCACGTCAACATCATTTTGTTCAAAAATCGGTGTTAACTGGTATCTTAAATTTGTGATCTCTGGCTCGTTGGAATGTTCTGCTGAACCATAGATATCCTGATGCAGTGTTACGATTCTCCATTTGCAGTCTTTATTTGCTGCAACTGTCTGCTCAATAAACTGTTCATGTTCTGCTACATTGGTATCTTGTGTATTTAACATGATAAATAAGGCATTTCCATATTTGAAATAATAATCTCCACCAACTACCTTATTACTCCCAAGCTCACTGGCATTGGTTCTGTTAAAATGATAGGTATAGTTTGCGTTATCTGCATCATGGTTACCTACCGTTGTCGCCACTGGAAGTGATTTTAATGCTTCCGGACTTAAATATCCAGTATATTCAATCTCACTTTTTGATGCATCTTTGTTTGGTGATTTTTTCTTTGTTGTCTGAATCTGGTCACCTGCAGATACGACAAAACTTAACTTGTTATCTGTCTTTTCTAATGCCGCATTTAAAGTGGATGACCAGTTAAACGCATCACTTTTTACTGCATTAGACTGTGCATCGTAAAATTCTTTACTGTCTTTTCCTTTTAATTCATTGGAAGATCCGATCTGTGGGTCTCCCACAAATGCAAATGAAAAGTCCTTTTTAGATTTCGTTGTATATGCAGCTGGTTTTGTATAGCCATTTCCGTTGTCATAACTATAATAGTATGTTTTATTTTCTTTTAATCCTGTTGCTGTTACTTTATTAGAATTATATGTTCCACCATTGCTGTCCTGCTCATCTTTTACTTCTGTTTGTTCTGCCTCGTATACTTTGGCATTTTTCATATTACGTCCTTCACCAATGATCAGTTTTGGAACATTACTATCTTTCTGATCTGGAGAAATTGCTTGTACTTTGGCTTCCACATCCGCATTTGAATTATTATCATTTGTCTGTTTTGGTGTGTACCATGCAAAATTCAGTTCTGTTGCATTACTTCCTGGTGATAATGAAATTTGTGTCCAGTCATTTTTTAAAGTTTCCCATTCTTTCTGCCAACGATTCCACTGCGTCGTTGTTCCCATTGTCTGTGCAATTTCTGCTGCGTTTGACTTGCCATCTGGAGCCGCACTTGCAAATACTGGAGCTGCATTTGCCGCAGAAAGTGTCAATGCTAATGCACTGATCATCATTTGTTTTCTCCAATTAGATTTCATATATACCTCCTAATACTCTTGCTTTTAGCATTTTCCTTGTTCATTAAAAAATTTTATCAGATATATGTAAATTCTAATTTCAAATAAATGTAAACATTTTGTAAAATAACAAGGATATATGAAGTTTTATGTTTCTTCATATATCCTTGTTGTTATTTTTCAAAATGCTTCAACAAAATACTTTCTGCTTCCGAATTCCACAACCCTCCATGATTACTGCATGCGTCTGCCAATTGTGCGAATACTGGATCAGTTTCTCCAAGCTTTCTAAAATCTTCAATTGCTGTAAGCGGGAGATCTATCTGTGGGTAGATGATCTTTTTAGACCCTGGCATTTTCTTTAAATACAAAGTCGTATCTACGATTGCATTGATTCCACCAATATGTGTGATTCCTATTGCCGGGTTCATCTTTTTATTCTCAATCAGTTCAAGTGCTTCGACCATATCAGATCGTAATCCTCCTGAAGATCCAATCAGTTTGGTCTTTAAATAATGACTTCCATAGATATTCATTCCTGCACGATAGTTCTTATCAGCTGTAGCTGCATAAATATTCATACAACCATCCATTGCCATAATGCGGTTTCCTATCTCTGCTACACATTTTGGGGGTGCATAAACAAAGACATCATCATAGCCTTTTTCATTTGTCATTGCTAATAATACTGGTACAGAGTCTGTTACCATCGATGGATTGATATAGTATAGTTCTACTCCGTGTCTCCTGCCTTCCTCAACCGGAATGATCTTCCTGACTTTCTCTAAACGTTCCTTATTCGTATCGGTGATCACTAAACGCTTGGGTTTCCTATCCATTTCAAGTACATATCGAATGGCCATAAGCCCCATAGGTCCTGCTCCTCCGAGAATGATCGTATTCCCACCTTCTTTGATGCCTGATATATGATCATGAGATCCTTGTTTACTGTGATAATTTGAGTGGAAACTGCTTACTACACTGTATAATGCCTGTGCCTGAGCAAGCTCATAAAACGCTCCGGCTTCTCTTTGTATCAAACATCCTTTCTCTATAACATCTCCCGGTACAATACAATAGGTAGCTGCTCCACCAAAATATGGGTAAGAATATCCTGGTGATTCAATCTGAAGTGGAATCTCAGGTACGATCACAAATTTCTTTCCTTCCTGATATTCATCCTTCCATCTTTCTCCTACCTTCGCAATTGTTCCTGAAAATTCGTGTCCGATCAGTACTGGTTTCTTCTTAATATTCTTTGGTACTCGTAAATGCCGCTGTGCCAAAGTGATCTCTTTTAGCGTTGACATAGCAATCCCATTACATTCAATCTTCAACAGTACTTCATCTTCTGTGATATCAGGGATTTCAAATTCTTCCAGACGTATATCTTTGACTCCATAGAGTCTGACTCCTTTGATCTTCATGGTCTTTCGCCCCCTAAGTTTGTCAAATGTCAATGTCGCATTATGATAATTGTTCAATTAGTCTTTTTTATTATAACATAGGATGAAGGGAAAAAGAACTGGTAAAATTGTGCGACGGTAGGATTTCGTATATGTTAAAGGAGATTGGCTGATAATTTTTGTATTCATTAACAGAAGATAAAAGAAATCTATTACTTAAAAATATAAATCAATACATTAAAGCATACACACCGCCTTAAATTTTTCAATCTTGTGAATTGTCCACACTATAAACTTCTGGTATATGATAAAAAATAAATAAGCAACCGAAAGCGATGCATTGGAATTTTGCCATATTTTGAACAAAATTCCACCGCAGCACTTTCAGTTGCTTATTTATTTTTTATCATATACTCGAAATCTACAGTTGGCCAACACACAAATTTATTTCCCTTGATGTTTCAATGCTGCCTCAACAAATCCCTTAAATAAAGGATGTGCCTTATTAGGTCTAGATTTGAATTCAGGATGTGCCTGTGTTGCCACAAACCATGGATGTTCTGGAATCTCTACCATCTCTACGATTCTTCCATCTGGTGAACATCCAGATAACATCATTCCATTCTCCTGAAGAACATCACGATATTTGTTATTTACTTCATATCTGTGACGGTGTCTTTCATGGATTTCTTTTTCTCCATATAATTCATATGCCTTGGATCCTTCTGTTAATACACATGGATAAGATCCTAAACGTAAAGTTCCTCCAAGATCTGTAACTCCATCCTGATCTGCCATAATATGAACCATTGGATGTGTTGTCTCTGGATTAAATTCCTTGCTGTGTGCATCTGCAAATCCTAAGACATGGCGTCCGAATTCTACTAATGTAAGCTGCATTCCTAAACAAATTCCAAGATATGGAATCTTATTTTCTCTTGCATATTTGATCGCACAGATCATTCCTTCAATACCACGATCTCCGAATCCACCTGGAACTAAGATTCCGTGAACCCCACCTAACATCTCATCTACATTGTAAGAGCTGATTCTCTCTGAATCTACCCAACGGATCTTAACATTGGCAGAATTAGCAACTCCTGCATGCTCTAATGATTCAACAACACTGATGTATGCATCATGTAAAGATACATATTTACCAACTAAGGCAATTTCTACCTGATGTTTTGGATGTTTCCAAGCATCGATCATCTTCTTCCAATCATCAAGATCTGGATCTGGGCATGGCATATTTAAACATTCACATACTTCGTGTGCCAGATGTTCTTTCTCCATCATCAGAGGTACTTCATATAATACTTCTGCATCTAAGTTCTGAATGACTCTTGAACGGTCTACATTACAGAACTGAGCAATCTTTCTCTTGATCCCGTCATCTAATGGATAATCTGAACGACAAACAAGGATATCTGGCTGGATTCCCATTCCCTGTAAATCTTTCACACTTGCCTGTGTTGGTTTTGTCTTTAATTCTCCTGAACTCTTTAAGTATGGAATTAATGTTACATGAATCAAAATGCAGTTTTCATGTCCTACTTCATGCTGGAACTGTCTTAATGCCTCTAAGAATGGCTGACTCTCGATATCTCCGACTGTTCCTCCGATCTCGATGATCGCTACTTCCTGATCACTTGGATCTTCGCTTCTGTAAAAACGGCTCTTGATCTCATTTGTTACATGTGGGATTACCTGTACTGTGTTACCACCGTAATCTCCACGACGTTCTTTGGATAAGATACTCCAATATACTTTACCTGTTGTAACGTTTGATTTCTTGTTCAGTCCTTCATCGATAAATCTTTCATAATGTCCAAGGTCTAAGTCTGTCTCTGCTCCATCATCTGTTACGAAAACTTCTCCGTGCTGGATTGGATTCATTGTTCCTGGGTCAATGTTGATGTATGGATCAAACTTCTGGCTTGTGACATGATAGCCTCTGGCTTTTAGTAATCGTCCCAGAGAAGCTGCCGTGATTCCTTTACCTAATCCAGATACAACTCCTCCTGTGACAAATACGTACTTTACTGGCATGTTTTTTCCTCCTATATGTGAATTACTACTACTTTCTTATATTATTCCATTCAAAACAATATCATATCATATTATTTTTCATTTGTCATTGTGATTTCTTAAAAATGCAGAAAAATGGTTCTGATCCTTTTAAACTATAAAAGAATCAGAACCCTTGTTGTCATCATGCAAAAGAGAAAGTGCCTGTATCACATTATCTAGATAGAGGATTGTAGATAAATAAAATGATTGTTGATGATGATCTAAATTACAAATGTTTGAGATTCTTTGGGGTATGGGCGATGAATCATCGCAGGAAAACCTAAGATCTCGATCTGTTTATTATAGGGGAGTTATGTGCTACAAGCACTTTCTACCCATAATTTACCATATCATTTTATTTTTGTCAATTATTTCCTTTACTTTTTTTGTAAAAATTTACATAATTATCATCATGATCACTATCAACTAAAGAAACGATCTGATTTTCACTATTTCCATAGCTATATGTCCAGTTCCCAAGTTCTCCATTCTGGGCATTCTTCTTTGACAAAGATACAGAATTAAATTCTTCTAACCATTTTTGTGCATCTTCAGATGCAATACCCATTTTCTCAAAGCATGCTTTCATAAATATATTTTCTTCTTTTGTAAATCCTTTTAATTCATCTGCCTTGTCCCAGTAAATCAATAACTGCTTGATCTTGTGATCCTTCATAAAGATCTGGACATTTTTCTTGGCATACAGACCCTCATCATTATAGGAACGAAGAATAATTTCCTTTGAAGATGCTCCACTTTGATCCGCTATGACTGTCCATAATGCTCTTCCGCTTTGTGGAAGTTCTGATAGATTGCTCTTTATGCCAAGTATTTTGTTTGCATCAAAACGAATGATAAAACGCTTGTAATTATAGAAAATTGACAAACCATTTTTCTCGAATTTATGCCATTTATCTGTATTATGAAGCAAATATGTTTTATTTCCTGCTTTTACTTTGATTCCTGCCTGATCATTTTCACATTGTTCCATCCACTTTTTAATACCCTTGTATCCGGATTTTTCCATCATATTGATCAGTTTGGTATCCTTCATGGAAATCTGGGCTGTTCCATTGATGCATACTTTATGCTCATCATCTGTTGCATATAAAAGTCCATCCTTATAATGCCATTTCAGAGCTCTGACATCTTGTTTCTCTGAATCTGTCAGTTTTTGATAATTTTCTTCCAATGTATTATCTGGTCTTTGGATAATCTTATAAAATCCTGTGTCATCATAGCTGTCAAAATCTTCATCAGAATCAATGTCCTCATCGGATTTCTTTTCAGCGAACTTGTCAGCTACAACATTTTCTGCAAACAACCGCATTTCATATTCTCCAGTTGACCCAATGCCAATATTTGATGCCCATTCATCATAACTGCTGCTGTTACTTAAAAACTGTGCTGCAATCGTATCATCTGATCTTATGATCTTATATAATGATTTCAGCCATTTATCATTTTTCGCTGTTCCTGCTTTTGAGGATTCATCTGCTGTCTTTTTAATTTTATTTTTTGTGATAAGATTTCTTTCCTTCGCAGAAAGACGGATCGTTGATACAAATTTTTCTCCATTCACTAAAGGATAGATGAATAATGCGGCTGCTGCACAAAATCCAAGAAAGATTCCTGCCTGTTTTACTCTTCTTCTTTTTTTCAACGATACCTGATACCATTTTTTCTGTAGTTTTGATGGATGTCGGTAAAGCACAACTCCCACTGCGATCAGAAATGCTAAAAGAAGCAGTGGCAATAAGATAATGATCACTCCCAATGATAAGCTCATATACATTATGCTTCCCTCCTTTTTCTATGTCTTCTTACCATATAAAATACGATACTTGCAATAACTACTGCGATAACGCCGCCTTTATATGACTGAATCTTAAATCCTATTACTACTATGAACAATGAAACGCAAAATGGGAAAATCCATAAAAACAGTTTCTCCATCCATGGAAAATACATGAAATTATTTCGTTTTGCCATATCTGCCTTTTTAAATACATAGAAAGCAACTGCGAAAAATACCAGTATAAGCAGAATCTGAATTAAAAGGATCTGTACAAAATGATCAAACGATGCCATTGTTACAGTCTGGTGTACACCCTCATCCCACACGCATTCTTCTGATATTGGTCCATTTTCAAAAAATGCTGCCATCCACCATCCATTAAGCATCCCACCTGGAAGAAGATTCACTTTCGGCATGACATAGTCCATAAATACGGGAAAACACATTGCTCCCACTCCAATAGCTCCTGCGATCCATGGTCTTTTACAGATATTCTGAAAAAATACTGCTACGGCATAGATCAATGTCAATGAAATCCACATAAATAAAAGATATACACACAAGTGGAAGACATTATCATTCCCAAGCAATAATTCTCCATTTGTACATGACGATAATTTCATCTCATACCATGACTCTGCCTGAATTCTCATCATGATCATTCCAAAGAAAAAAAACAGCCACGGAATCGTATATATCATCATTCCGATAATCGTTCTGACCAGAAAGATCTGGCCTCTTTTTACTGGCAGCTGCATTAAAAATTCACCGCATTTTGAAATACTGCTTTCCCGATACTGCATGATTGCAACAAAACTGATTGGTATCATCAGTATCATAATAAATGATTCATAATACTGATTGAGCGTTCCCAAAAATAGATTTCCATAGTTGTCATAAATATATCCATCAAAGTTATTGATCTGATTTCCAGTTCCTGCAATATCACTTGCAATCGCGCCTTGTAACACAAACCATACCACGATCGTAAACGCCAATGTTATGATCAGCATATTTCTTTTTTCATGCTTAACAAGCCCTCTCATAATGTTTCCTCCTTATTGTCTGAACCAATGAGACTGCAACATAGCATCCTGCAAAGATCACTGCAAAATATATCAACAGATGCATTCCGCTTAACTTCTGCATGATCATTCTATAGCTGTCCCCATTTCCCATGATGCCTTTATTCCATGCTATCAACTCATAAATCCTGTTGTACAGAGTTCTTTCATAATTAAATACCTGTTGATTTATTTCATGATTGCTTACTGCATTGAAAATTACAAATGACAGTCCGACCGTCATGACCAGCTTGTTTTCTATCCTTGACAACCTTGTCAGCATTCGATTCTGTGCCAGGTTCTGTCTTATAAATTTACGCTTTGCAAACCACAGGCATAACCCCCCTGCTGCTATAAATGCTGCAATACAGATCAATGATGTATTCATATATTGTGCTTTCCAGATTAAATTTGTATCCAATATACTTATATCCAACTGATAATTTAATGGATACAAGAATCGACGATCATACGCTGAATAGATCATCCTTTCAAAGATTGCATATTTATATGTTTTGATTTTAAATACCATCTGAATTAAAAATGCTGTATTCTGAATAATGATTGGAAGCATCACATAAATGCTGATCACTGCCAGAATCAATCCCTGCCAGATATAAGCTGTCACTACAACTGCAAAATGTGTAACCGCACAAAGTGCAAAGCAGAATGCTGCATTTAATAATGTACATACAATGATATTTGTAAGTGATTCCTTACTTGGAATCATTGTAAGTTTTACTGCAAAGAAAATTCCATAAACGACCTCTGCGATCATCAGTGATACAAGAAGCCCTGCTGCACTTTTTTTATAAATATCTTTTTTGGTCCATGGCAGACTGTATATATACTGCTGCTTCTTACTTTGCTGTAGCTGATATATGATTCCTCCAGATAATGCTGCAAATAAAACCCATATCAATAACCATCCATTAATTATGGAATCCATTAATGTCTGTGGGAATCCATCATAAGGATATTTTATATTTAATATATAAATTCCATAGATCAATGCCACTGGCGGAAGCACCAGATAATATTTCTTAAAAAATTTCATCTCCTCATCTCCCTCTTAGCGATTGCTGTAGACGAATACTTCCTCTAAACTTAATGGAATCTCTTCTACCACAATAGCTCCTGCTTGTTTTAATGCCTCGAAAATTGGCTGTCCATACCCTTCTAACACAACTGTGTACACGCTTCCAAGATTGGAATATGTGATCACTCCAGGAAGTTCTTTGAAGATCTCACTTCTTGCTTCTCCAAATACGACCTGTAATTTTGTAAATCTTTCTTTCATCTGATCCATCGTTCCATGATAAAGGATCTTTCCTTCCTTCATCATGCTTGCGGAATCACAGAAACTTTCTAAATCTTTCAGATCATGAGAAGATATAAACACACTCATTCCGTTCATATCAACTTCATTGACAATAAAGTCTTTAATCTGTTTTTGTACGATCACATCAAGCCCTGACATTGGTTCATCCATGATCATGACTTGTGGATGAATAGACAAGTTCAACATCGCAGCTAATGACATTGCCTGCCCTTTTGATAATTCCCTGATCCTTTTACTTACATCTAATCCGATACTCTGATTGTAGTCTTTAAATGCTTTCTCCTCGAATGTCGGGTACATCTGTTTATAAAATTCAATCATCTCGTCAATGTGGTACCCGTCAAAATACTGGTTGCTGTCTGCAACATATCCTACCTTTGCTTTTACTTTTGGATTCTCAAAAACTTCTTCACCGCAGATTAATATCTGCCCCTGATCTTGTTCGTAGATTCCTGTGATACACTTGATCAGTGTTGTCTTTCCACATCCATTTCGTCCTACCAGCCCATGAATGCTCCCTTCTTCTACATCAAGATTGATTCCATGAAGAATCTCCTGTTTTCCATATGATTTTTTTACGTCCTTTAGTTCGATCACTTTCATATCCTATCCCTCCAGATCCTGATAAATCTCATGTATCAGATTTGCAATCTTCTCTTCGTCATATCCTTCATAACGAAGTTCACTTAATATCTCCTTCAGACTTGTTTTAATTTCCTGCATCTTTCCTTTATCCACCTCTTGTGAAGCATTTTCTGCTAAAAATGCTCCCTTTCCTCTGATTGTTACGATTACTTTCTCTTTCTCAAGTAACTGATATGCTTTCGCTACAGTATTCGGTGTCACACTCAGCTGTAACGCAAGTTTCCTGACCGATGGCAGTCCATCTCCTGGTTTTAAGTAGCCCTTCCATGCTGCTTCTTTTACCTGTTCCATGATCTGTTCATAGATTGCTTTCCCGCTTGCCGGATTAATTCGAAACACATTGGCACCTCCTTATTGTTTTTATCTTATCGCACTGTATCACTAACTGTACTAACTGTATCACTTCATGTGATACAGTTATCATATACACTTTTTATTTATTTGTCAATCTGTTTTTTATTTTTATACAAAAAAAGAAAAAGACCCTAAAGCTTCTTAATTGAAACTTCAAAGTCCTTCTCCAAACGAATTGTATGAATATATAGAGGTTCATCACTTTCACGATGAGAGAAAACTGATTGTTCTGCTCTTAACTGTTTTCTTAGGCTAATAATTCTTTTGCAGCATTCCCAATTGTTGTGATGATAAAGTAGCAGCTTGTTGCTCCTGCATCAAGAACACCTCTTGAACGTTCTCCCAGACGACTTGCACGACCGATCTTCGCTACAAGATCTTTTGTTGACTGCCATCCTTTCTCTGCTGCTTCATTCATTGCATCTAAACATTCTGCAAAATCTTTTCCAGCTTCTTTTGCTTCTACAAATGCTTCCTTCGCTGGTACTAATGTATCGATTAAAGATTTATCTCCTACCTGAGCAGGACTAATATCCTGAATTCCTTCTACAGCTCCTGTGATCATATCTGCAAATACATCTACTGTGATATCATCTGCATCTTCACATGCCTGAGCCATCTCATCAAATAACATTCCATAGAGAGGTCCCATTGACCCACCGATATCTTCTAACAGTGTCTCTCCAAGTGTTGTCAATCCTTCTGACAGATTATATGTAGTTCCTTCTAATTTCTTCTCACACATTGTGAAACCTTTGTTCATGTTAATTCCATGATCCCCGTCTCCGATCTTACCATCGATTTCACTTAAATAATCTCTTTCTTTTTGGATTGTCTTAATCAACTGATCTACGATAACTCCAGCTTCTGCATTTTTAAAACTTGACATAATTTACACCTCTTTAAATTAATATTGTACTTATCTTATCTATGTTTATTTTAGCATACAATCTTTTTCTACTGAAATGATTTTCAGTTCAAATATAGCACCTGTTATGGTGCTATATTTCACTCTAAGGGTGTAATTGATTCATATTATATTCTATGTTTATAAAATGTATTTCAAGATATCTTCTGGATTTTCTGCAATATAAGTTGCATGGTTTGCTTTAAGTTCTTCTGCTCCTCTAAACCCCCATGCAACTCCAATTGTGTCCATTCCAGCATTTTGTCCTGTCTTCATGTCTGTTTCTGAATCTCCGATATACAAAATCTCAGCTGGTGATAATTTCATTTTATCTGCAATTTCTAATGCAGCTGCTGGATCTGGTTTCTTTGGAATGCCTTTACTTTCACGTTCTCCATATACTGCTACCATAGGTGTTTGTACAAAAAATTTGTTAACCAAAGCTTCTGTATAGTCACTTCGCTTATTTGAATTGACAGCTGTCTGTATTCCATTCTTATGCAGTTCATTGACCATTTGTAAAATACCTTCATATGGAATCGTTTTATTCAAATATCTTTTATGATATGCCTTGGCAAATTGTGCTAGTACTTCATCGATAAACTGTTCATCCTTTTGTCTTTCCTCTGGCAATGCTCTTGTGATCAATTTACGGAATCCATTTCCTACCATCATTTTACATTTTTTTGTATCATGTTGTGGAAAATGATATAGCTGCATCACATCATTTACACTATCTGTCAAATCTTCTATGGTATCTAGTAATGTTCCATCAAGATCAAATATGATTCCTTTATATTTTTTCATTTTTCTTTTCCTTCCTATCTATGATTTTGCTAAAATCTTTTTATTTTTGAAATTATTCTTATTATACAATTAATCAACTCTAATATCAAAAAAAGAATCCTTACATCATATATCTGATGCAAAGATTCTTCTATATACTTTCTTATTTTACAATTCTTCTTACACAAACAATACTGCGGTAATTTGCTCTTTGAGAAATCTTAATTCCTGTTTTTCTGCTGCTTGCATGTACAATCTTTCCATTTCCAATGTACATAGCAACATGTCCATTATAACAGATGATATCTCCTGGCTGTTTCTGGCTGTAAGATACTTTTCTTCCTGCGCTTCTTAATTCAGATGAAGATCTTGGAAGCTTATATCCAAATGAACGGTATATAGAACCAATAAATCCAGAGCAATCTGCTCCACGATTTAAATCAGTTCCACCCCATACATAAGGATTCCCAACAAAGCGCTGTGCAAATTCAGCTACTGTCTGTCCCTTCTCATATGTACTTCCTGTTAATGAAGGAGCTTTTGTACCAACATATACATACTGTTTTGGTACATATCCTGTCTTCCCTGCTACAGAAACTTTTCTCCAGCTTCCGCTTGTTCCATATACTGTAACCGCAGTTCCAACTTTTAATGTTTTTAATACTTTTGCTTTCTTTGACTTTCCTGTTCTTAATCTTGTCCAATGTCTGAAGATTTTCCCACTATAGCCTTCTGCAGCTTTTACTTCTTTCTTAGGTGCTGTTGTTAATGTTGTACTAAATATAAATAAAAAGACTAATGAGAAAATTGTTATTTTCTTTAATCGTGATTTCATTCAAATCCCTTTCAATTGTTACACTTCTGTTACATACTTGACAAGTCTAACATAAACTAATACAAATGTAAAGAAAATAACGTATTGTTTTAATTTTTGTAATGAATAAATGCAATAATTGTAAAATTTATTATTTCTAATAATACAAAAAGAGACCTGATAAATCAGATCTCTTCAGCGTGGGCGAGAAGATTCGAACTCCCGGCCTTCTGGTCCGTAGCCAGACGCTCTATCCAGCTGAGCTACGCCCACATATTTAATTGTCATATTTGACAACTCAGATGTTATTCACATCTAAATGCCGCAGACCGGAATCGAACCGGTACTCGATTTAACTCGAACAGGATTTTAAGTCCTGCGCGTCTGCCAGTTCCGCCACTGCGGCATATACATACCTTAAATATCTGGCATATAAGTGGGACCAATAGGACTCGAACCTATGACCCTCTGCTTGTAAGGCAGATGCTCTCCCAGCTGAGCTATGATCCCAAATGATTGGTTTTAAACACAATCTAGCGACCCGGATGGGAATCGAACCCACGACCTCCGCCGTGACAGGGCGGCGCTCTAACCAGCTGAGCCACCGGGCCAGAATGTAAAATATTTATTTAATTAAATGGACCCTCGGGGACTCGAACCCCGGACCGATCGGTTATGAGCCGATTGCTCTAACCAACTGAGCTAAAGGTCCGTTTAAAGCCGTTGACCGGACTTGAACCGGTAACCTGCTGATTACAAATCAGCTGCTCTGCCAATTGAGCCACAACGGCATATTAGACGATATCACTCATTTATGAATCGCAATGACTCCAACGGGATTTGAACCCGTGTTACCGCCGTGAAAGGGCGGTGTCTTAACCACTTGACCATGGAGCCTTATATCCGACCGCTTCACGGTCTTAATACTTTATTCAGTATCAAACTCCCCGAGCCGGGCTCGAACCAGCGACAGCACGGTTAACAGCCGTGTGCTCTACCAACTGAGCTATCGAGGATTATTAAGGCATATACCTTCAAAACAACATACAAGAACTATTCACATCTCTTACACTCTAGCCTTCTTTGGTTAAAGCCTCGACCGATTAGTAACAGTCAGCTCCATGCGTTACCACACTTCCACCTCTGCCCTATCTACCTCGTCGTCTTCAAGGGGTCTTACTACCTT
>NZ_JAOQJG010000011.1:0-27918 GCF_025567365.1 Anaerostipes amylophilus
TTATAATACGTTTCTTCCGTACATAGCATCCTGTTCTTTTCTTAACTTGTAGATCAGTGTGCTCTTATCTAATTCGATATCATCATATGTAAGCAGCTGTCCCTTCTTGACATCTCTCTTCATGACAGCTTTGTTTGTTACTAATCCAAATGGTACATATCCCTTAGCGTTAGATTCTTCTGCTGTTGCGATAGATCCATGTGTTGTGTATCCTCCGATACCATCAATTGTCTGTCCTGCTTTCAGATCAATCTTCGCTCTTGTGATACATTCTGATACTAATCCATCGATTGGTACGCATGTAACTTCTCCGTCGATAACGGCTTTTGCTACTGTTAATGGTGTCTCTAAGTTGCACAGATGGAATGGTCTGTATAATGTCCATAATGGTCCAGGTCCCATGCTGTGGTATCCCATCTGGTATGCGATCTCTTCGTTTGGTGTGGATACTGTTACGAAGACTCCTGGTGCGATTCCGTTTACATATTCTACAACTCCATGTTTATTTAAGATTCCACCGTCTTCTTTNATCAGTCCTGTGTAGTTAGACATCGCTGTCATCTCTACCATTGTCTTTGTTCCGTCTTTGAATGCACATAACATCTTTGGACTCATGACACGGCGTGTTGCTTCTTCTAAGACTGTGTCTGGGTTGCATTCGTAGTCGATCTTGTTATTCTTTCCTTTCCCCATGACTTCCACGTTCATTCCCATGGCTTTGGCAAAGCTGTATAATTCCATGACTGCTCCAGGTTCATCTCCTGCGGATCCTGTGTAGATGACTCCTTCTTTCTGAGCTAATTTCTTTAAGTATGGCCCGATAACTACGTCTGTTTCTACATTTAACATAACGACGTGTTTTTTATTCTTCATTGCGTCTGTTGCTACTTTTGCTCCGACATCTGGAACTCCTGTTGCATCGATCGCACACTCTACTAAGTTTGCCTGTGATACGAAGTTTGCGTCTTCACATGCTACATATTTTCCTGCTTCCATTGCTGCATTGGCATCTGCAAGTGTTTTTGCGATCACGATATCTTCATCAGATACTCCGGCATATTTGAATGCATGGACTGCATTTTCTACTTTGATATCAGATACGATGGCTGGTGTGATACCGTTCATCAGTACCATCTGTGTTACCATTCCTCGTCCCATCTGTCCGGCACCTACGATACCAGTTTTGATGATTTTTCCTTCTTCCTGTCTTTTGATTAATTTTTGATCCATGTTTAACATAATCACATTCTCCTTATCTTATATATAAAAATTAATAAGTGCTAAATTAATATAATTCAATGACACCGCCAACGGCTAAATCTTCTGCTGTCAGCTTGTTTCCTTCAAGAGAGATACATCCCGGACGTTCTGCCTCTGATCCTCCCTTGAAATCTAATGTGCAATGTCCAAGTTCTGCCCATGTATGAGGTGCCTCCCATCCGACAGCACTGACTTTGAATTCTTTATTTCCAATCTTTAATGTATCTCCAACAGCTGGATCTTCTTTCAATTCAGCTTTTGTATGAAGTACCGATAATTCTGCAAGTTCTGGTGGTGCATCTTCGTTAAAAATGATGATAAAGTTCATATCTTCATCTTCCAGAAACGCTAACGCATCTGGTCCAAGTCCAACGATTTTAGACTGATATTTCATATTTCTACCTCCTGTGAAATCTATGTTTATTAATACATTCCAATACTAAATGCGAACGCGATCAGTACCGCTAATGGTCCTGTGATCAGTCGTTCAAACAATACGGCTGGAACACCATATTCAATGGTTTCTGAATCTGCTTCTCCAAGGGATAATCCAACCGGAATAAAGTCACATCCTGCCTGTGCATCGATTGCAAACAAAGCTGGAAGTGCATACTGTGGAGGAATATTTCCAAGTGCAAACTGTGATCCCAGCAATGTTCCGACTACCTGTGCGATAACAGCTCCTGGTCCAAGGACTGGAGAAAGGATTGGAATACCACAGATAAACGCGATCGCTACCATTCCTGGCAATGTAGAACAGATTGGTGAAATTGTTTTTGCAATGACATTTCCAAGTCCACTGGCTGAAATGATACCAAGCAGTGTAGCTGTAAATGCCATAAATGGAAGGATTGTACCAACAACCATCTCTATCGTGTCACGACCTGCCTGAAAACAGATATTTACAACACGTCCGACTACTTTACCAATGCGGACAACGATATTTTCTTTCTTTCCTTCACTTGCTTTTGCAACTTCTTCTTTTGCCTGTGCTTTTGACTTTGGTTCTGGAGCAGTGCTTGCTTGTGTCTGTTTTGTTTCCTCTGATACTTTCTGTGTAATATGTCCAGCATAACCAGATTCAAAAATATCATTTTCTGTAACTGCTGATACATAAATCTCTGGTGTGATATATTTTGCTAATGGTCCAGCTTTTCCTACTGGTTCAATATTTACTGTAAAAATTCCTTTTTTAGGATAAACTCCGCAGCGGGCTGTACCACCACAATCTACAACAGCTACTAAAACTTCATCATCTGGAAGAGTTTCCTTAAACCCGTCAATAGCCTCTCCTCCTGTCATTTCTGCAATTTTTTGTGCTACCGGATGGATTCCTCCACCTGTAACGCTTAAAATCTTATTACATTTTTCTGTAGGTACAATGGTTAATGGTCCTCCCCATCCACCACTTCCGGCTTTAATCGTAATTGTTTTATACATATTGGGTTTCTCCTTTCCTTAATTAGATTTCTTACTTAATACTGCATAAATTTTTTCGCATAGGATACCACGGATCAAAATAACGATCACACCTACGATGAAATATCTTACTGCAAGATTTCCAATTGATAGTCCCAGTTTCTGGATACCTGTTGCAATTCCCATGTATACGAATAACTCTCCTGCATTTGCATGTGGAAATAATCCAGTGACTGGATGACAAAATGAAACTGTCGCATCATAAAAAGCTGCTTTATGTTCTTTCTTTAAAAATCTTCCAAATGTATACATTGCTGGGTTCGTTAAAAAGATAACAGCCATAATTGGTAACAATGTATAACGAAGAATTGTATATTTTGTAATCTTCTGGCAAAACTTTTCTACTCTTTCTACTCCAATAAATCCTATCAGTGCGTTAACTGCAGTCATCAGACAGATAACCAAAGGAATGATTCCTGTTACCCAGCTCATAAACTGCTCCCCACCTGCATTGAACAATCCTATAAAGCCATTTGCAATGTTTGAAATAACTGTCATAAATAAATTTTCCTCCTTTTTAATGTTTACCTATGATAATTTTTCATTTTCTTTCTATATAAATGTCTCTCCGAACACCTCATCCTTCTAATCGGGCCCTTTGATCTACATTGGACTTTGGTATCCTTTGTTCCATATATATCATTATTTTACATTTGTTCTTATTTTTTTCTTTTTCTTATTCATTTTTTCTTGAATTTCTGCGATTTTTACAATATAATTTTGTTAAAAAGATGTTACATTTGTGCTTTTCATGATTAAAATTACATTTATAAAGGATTATGCCTATGAAAAAAATAGAAAACAATGATGCTATGTTAGATCGAATCACTTTGATCGCAACTTTGTATTACAAAGACAAACTCTCTCAACAAGAAATTGCCAAGAAACTTAATATTTCAAGACCATGGGTATCAAAACTTCTTACCCGTGCTGAAGAACTCGGTATCGTTAAGATTGAAATTGAGTCTCCAATCCTTGGAAATACTCAGCTTGAGCAACGACTCTGTGATAAATACCAGCTTGAATATGCGTGTGTTATCGACAACTCTGACACATCGAGGGACTACCTTTCCATAGCTGCTGTGAATTATTTCATTTCACAGATCAAACCAAACGATATCATTGGTGTAGCCTGGGGAAATGCTATTTCAAGATTTATCCGCCATATCCATCCTTTGAAATTTACTGACATTCAGATCGTTCCCCTCGCTGGAAGTTTCGGTGCCTCATTTGATACATTGCCAAACTATAACGTCATCCAGTTAGCTGATCTGACAGGTGGTAAATCCCATTTGCTTCATTTTCCAGCATTCTGTTCTTCTAAAGAAGAATACGAAACTTTAAGTTCGAACCCAAAAGTTCAGTCAACCCTTAATCTTGCTGAGAATTCAGATATCATCGTCACAGGGATTGGAACTTTTGAAACCTCTTTTCTAACAAGACATGATATTCTTTCTGCTGACGAAGTTACTCAACTGAAGAAGTCTGGTGCCATTGGTGATATCTCTTTGCAGTTTTTAACTTCTGATTCAAAACTTATAGAGACAGAACTTACAAAGAGAATCATTCGTGCTGATATTTTTAAAGCGTCTAAACATGCTCGTGTTTCTATTGGTATTGCTGAAGGAATTTATAAGAAAGATATTATTCATTCTGCCTTATCTCTTCATCTGATCAACTCATTTTTCACTACCAAGGAAACAGCACTTGCTCTGCTTGACTGATTCCATGCAGCGGTTTTTCCGCTGTTTTTTTTGTTCTTATTTTTACTTTTTTTCTCATTTTTGTGTTATTTTTACAAATATTTTGTTCAAAAAAAGAAAACTAATAAAAATATATCTTTTTTATCTTGATTAGTTTCTTTTTCTGCGGTTCTACAATAACTTTTCAGCGCATTCATTGTTGGTGATCAATATATTGATATATCCTCCAGCAATTGCACCTTTAACTGCTTTCACTCTTTCTACTCCACCTGCAATACCAATTCGGTTTCTGATCTTCTTAATCTGCTCTGCGGGCATTCCTGCTATTCTTTCGTTGAATCCTTGAAATTTATCTCTTTTTCCTTCGGAATCAAAGAATTGCAAAGCCACATTTCCAACAACACCATTGTCTGCGAAACTTTGAAGTTCTTCATCCGTAATATATCCGGCATGAATCAGTGTGGAATCTGTTCCTGTATCATTTGCTCCAATTCCCATAACAACTGTATCCAGTTTTTCAAAGTCATCGAAGATAAAATTCACTGACTTTTCCTCTAAGAAATAATCTTTGATCTTCTTATCTGAGAACTGTGCTGGAGCAAGAAACTGTGTATAGTTTCCACCAAATTTATCTGCAAATTCTCTTGCAATCTGGTTACTCTGGACATCTACTCCATTAATACTGTTTGGACTGATGCCTCCTACGATTGGTACAAACATATACTGATTATCTTTCGCAAATGATCTTCGAGTTCTCGCTACATTATGTAAAGTAAATCCCATAGATACCCCAATATAATCTCCATCACGGAAAAACTGTGACAAATAAAGTGCTGCCTTTTCATACATCTTATTCAGAGATTCCTGTCTGGTATCAAGAGAACTATTCTCAACAACGATCACATCTTTCAGACCATATTTTCTTTCCAGTGTTTTTTCAAGTTTTCCATAAGTGAACTGAATCGGATTGACCACTTCCACGCGTACAATTCCGCTTTCTTTTCCCTTCTGAAGCATTCTTGAGATTGTCGCTCTGGATATTCCAAGATAGTCGCTGATTTCCTGTTGCCTCATATCATCTTCATAATACAGGCTGCAAACCTTATAGATCAGTCTCCAATCATCTACAATCTTCTTCATTGGACGATACTCCTTTCTCATTTGCTGCTTTCTAAGTTGTATCAATCTTTATGCCTTTATTCTAGTCAATCTTTGTTTTCTTTTCAATACATATTCTCTGAAATTATGTCAAAGTGAATTATTTTTTCATATATATTTTTACATTTGTTCAGAAATTTTGTGAAGAATTTATCAGATGCTTTTGTGCAGTTTTTGAAACAATGCTTTTCTTTCTTGTATTTTTTTGTCATTTTTTATATACTGAATACATTATTAACAACAAAAGGAGCTTTACATATGATAAAAACATTATTTGAATTATGCTTTCTTTTCTTCCTCTATTCTTTTACTGGATGGATTCTGGAAGTGATACAGGCAGCATTTAATCAGAAGCGTTTTGTAAACCGTGGATTTATTAATTCCCCACTTTGTATTTCTTACGGTATCGGTGCTGTGATCATCACGATCAATACCCATGAGATGACTGGCCTTTGGATTTTTCTTGTTGCCATGATCGATGCCACTGTCATTGAGTGGTTTGGAGGACATTTCATTGAACATTTTTATCATGAACGTTGGTGGGATTATTCTGAAAATAAATGGAATCTGGATGGTTATATTTGTGTTTCTCATTCAATCTTCTGGGGAATTCTTGGATATCTTGGTGTCAGATTTGCAAATCCTTTCATTTTTACTATATACAAAATGATTCCTGCCTTGATACGCCACGTTATTATCTTTACTCTGCTTACAATATTGATCATTGATATACTAGCCACGGCAATCGTTGTTTTTGGAAAAAATATCGATAAACGGCGTTGGGAATCTGCAGATGCATATCTTACAAAGATCAGCATGAAGTTAAATAAGTTGATAACTTCTTACGTGGAACACCGTGTCGAACGTGCTTATCCACAGCGCAAATTAAAACTTCCAACAATTCCAAAAACGGGCGTCTTTGCTCAGGGCTGTGGTTTTTATAAAGTCTTTTTATTGTTTTTTATAGGTTCCTTGCTTGGTGATATCATTGAAACGATCTTTTGCCGTTTAAAGATGGGTGTCTGGATGAGCCGCAGTAGCCTTGTATGGGGTCCGTTCAGTATTGTCTGGGGATTTGCTTTTGCTGGAGTTACTTTACTTTTATATCGTTATAAAGATTGTTCTGAGAGCTTTTTATTTTTGATGGGAACATTTCTTGGAGGTGCTTATGAATATTTGTGCAGTGTTCTAAGTGAAATTGTCTTCGGAAAGGTGTTCTGGGATTACAGTAAGATGCCTTTTAATCTGAATGGAAGAATCAATCTTCTTTATTGTTTCTTCTGGGGAATTGCAACGGTTGCCTGGTTTAAAAAGATCTATCCATTACTATCCGGACTGATTGAAAAACTTCCAATCGCTTTTGGAACTGTTTTTACATGGTTTGTCGTTGTTTTTATGACACTTAATATGCTGATGTCTTTATCTGCCTTAATCCGTTATGATCAGAGAGACAAACAGGTTCCTGCTTCCAATGGTTTCGAAAGATTTCTTGATACTCATTATAATGACCAGAAAATGAAAAAAATATATCCAAAAGCGGAAAAAGTTCATTCCTAATATTGTTTAACATCAAATTTTCCTATAAAAAAGAATGGTTTCTTACACAAGGTATCTGAAACCATTCTTTTTTTATTCAAAATAATTATTTTCTTTACAATATGTATAAATTCCATCCTCTGATACATGCCCGCAGATTACATCAGCTGCTTCTTTTAACTCTTTGGATGCATTTTCCATTGCCACTGCAAGTCCAACGGTCTTTAGCATTTCAAGATCATTGTTACCATCTCCAAATGCCATTGCCTCCTCTTTGCTCAAATGGTAGTACTCTAAAACCTTTTCAACTGCAACGCCTTTTCCTCCATCTGACGGAATGATATCGACAGCTTTCGGCCACCATACTGCCACTGCTGCTCTTTTTGTATCTTTAAGCATCGCTTTATATTCATCCTTACCGCCTGCCATCATGATCTGAAATACTTCATCTTTTGAAAGCTCCTCAAAATCTGTTGCAAGCTTGATCCTCTGATTTGCAATGGAAAAATATTCAACGAGGTCTTCTTCTAATCCATTTGCTTCTGTCCTGTCCTTTGTCGCTAATACCACAGGATGTCCCATTTCTTCTCCATTTTGGATGATCTGTTTTACATCTTCTTTATCCAGCGGATTTTCAAAGATTGTTTCGGTTTCATTAAAACTATAAGAACCATTAAACGTCAAAAATGCATCAAAATCTATTCCTTCACTTTTGAAATCTGGAACTTTTTCTGGCGGTCTTCCTGTTGCAATACAGATCTTAACTCCATTTTCCTTAAGCTTTAATAATGCTTTTTTGGTATTGTCTGTTATTCTTTTCTTCTCTGGATCGATCAATGTCCCGTCAATATCAAAAAATGCAATCTTTATCTTACTCATGTTATCTCTCCTGCCATAAAGAAAGACAATAAACACACTGTCTTAATGGCGAATGTATCTATTGTCTTTAAACTCTTATCTCTTATCCAATGACATCACTCATATCATACATACCAGCTTCTTTTCCTGCTAAGTAAAGGGCTGCACTGACTGCTCCCTTTCCAAAGATAGCTCTTGAATATGCTGTATGTTTTAATTCGATGACTTCATCCTGTCCTGCAAAGATGATCTCATGTTCTCCAACAATTGTTCCACCTCTGACTGCTGAGATTCCGATCTCTTTCTTTGGACGCTGTTCTCGTCTCTGACTTCTGTCATAAACAAACTCATATTCGTTGTTTAATGGCTCATTCACAGCTTCTGCAAGTGCGATTGCTGTTCCAGATGGTGCGTCTAATTTTCTTCTGTGATGCTTCTCTACGATATCAATATCAAATCCTGCATCTGCTAATAATTTTGTCATGGATTTTAATACTTTAAATAATGTATTCACTCCTAATGACATATTTGCTGAACGAAGAACTGCTGTCTTTTTGCTTGCTTCATGAACTTTCTCTAACTGTTCATCACTTAATCCTGTTGTACATAATACAACTGGAATCTGTCGCTCAACTGCAAAATCTAATAATCCATCAACTGCTGGTGCGGCTGAAAAATCAATGATCGCATCAACTTCCACATCACATGCGTTAATATCTGTAAATACTGGATAATCATTGTGTCCGTCATCCACACGATCTACACCACATGCCATAACGGCTCCTTCTGTCTCTTCTATGATCTTACTGATCACCTGTCCCATGACTCCATTGCAGCCATGCATCATAATCTTAACCATCTTTTGTAACTCCTTAAAGAATTCCTGCTTCTTTCATTGCGTTAATTAATACCTGTGCGTGATCTTCTTCCATCTCTGTCAATGGACGTCTTACGATATTTCTGCAATATCCCATCTCTGAAACTGCACGTTTTGCAGGGATTGGATTTACTTCACTAAATAAGTTATGGATCACATCCATGTATTTTAACTGGATGTCTAAACTTCCTTTAACATCCCCATCTAAAAACTTCATAACCATGTCATGAGTTTCCCTTGGTGCTACGTTAGATAATACAGAGATAACACCCTTTCCACCTAATGCAAGAAGAGGTACTACCTGATCGTCATTTCCTGAATAGATATCTAAACATCCATCTGCTAATGCTGCAAGTGTTGCCACCTGTCCGATATCTCCGCTTGCTTCTTTGATCGCTACGATGTTATCAACACTCTTGGCAATCTTCACTGCTGTTGCTGGCTGGATGTTTGTTCCTGTTCTTCCTGGTACATTGTACATGATGATTGGAATGTCTACAGAATTACCAACTGTTGTATAATATTCTTCCAGACCTTTCTGTGTTGCTTTGTTATAATATGGTGTTACAACTAACAGTCCGTCTGCTCCTGCTTTCTCTGATCTCTTGGCAAGATTCAGTGCTTCATCTGTACAGTTAGCTCCTGCTCCTGCGATAACTGGGATTCTTCCATTGACATGAGAAACGCATGCACTGACTACCTCGATCTGCTCATCATGAGACATTGTAGAAGCTTCTCCTGAAGTTCCACAGATAATGATACTGTCTGTTCCATTATCGATCTGAAAGTCGATAAATTTCTCTAACTGATCATAATCCACCGATAAATCTTCTTTAAATGGTGTTACTAATGCAACACCTGCACCTGTAAAAATTGACATTTTTCTTTCCTCCTATCATCCTGTGTAGCATCAACATTGAGATTCTTTGACCGTACTGATGCAGTATACCGCATCTGTATATGGTATCAATTCATCTGGAATCTGTCTTCCCGTCATGATGATCAGCTGATCGTCACTTCGGTTTTCTAACATCTCCACTAGTTCTTCGGTCTTTAAAAGTCCAAGATCCAAAAGTCCCAGCACCTCATCTAAAACGACAACGTCACACTGTCTTGTGTCTATGACTTTATGTGCGTATTTTAAACCGTTATAAATAAAATGATCCTGTTCTTTCTTCTCTTCATCGCTTAGCTCTTCGTATGATCTTTCATATTTTTCAAAACGAAACAACTGTACTTCTGGTTCTAAACGTTTGAAAAAGCTTAATTCTTCTGTTTCTTTCCCTTTAAGGAACTGAACCATGATGATCTGCTTTTCCTGCCCGGCTGCTTTCACACACTGACCAATCGCACAGGATGTCTTTCCTCTGCCCTGGCCACAGTATACTTCCACTCGTCCTTCCATCTTTTCACCTCAAAGAATCTTCCTTTTGTAGTAATATATTTGGTTTAGGATATTATATCATTTCTGATACTATAAATACAACTTATTCTTTATCCTTTTCATGAAACTCCAGTTTATTTACAGACACTTCATATGCTACCCGTTTGATCAGCTGATTTTCTGAAATCCTTTTCTGGTATTCCCTGCTCTGGATTCTTCCGATCAACTGAATTCTTGAACCAATTTCAAGATTTCCTGCAAATCTTGCATTTCTTCCCCAGCAAATGCATGGTATGTAATCAGATTTGCCATAAGAACGATTCACCGCAAGCAAGATGTCACAAATCTCTCTTCCAAGCGGTGTCATCCTATACACTGGCTGTTTACAGATAAATCCATCTAAAATGATCTGATTTGGTCTGTATCCTTCCATGTTGTCAATGAATTCCAGATCTCTGACAAATACGGATAAGATCAGATGATTACGGTTCTCCTCATGCTTATTAAAGGAACGAAACTGTCCGCATGCCCTTACAAGCATCCCTGTGTAATCTTTACTGACATCTATCAGTCTGTCTGATACAAGTAATGGTATCTCGTCTGTTGCTTCACTTAATCTGTTTACTAAAAGTTTGACTGTATAAAATCCTTCTCCGAAAATCTCATGGCTATATTCAAATGCTGAATTGATACGTCCGCAAACCTCCACTTGATTATGATTGATTCCCTGCTCTGTCATACTCTTTCTCCCTTCTTGTGTCCTATTAGTATACTTTAAATCCTATTCCAATTTGGCCACAATTAGAAGAAAAACCATTCGACAAAGTTAGCCCCACTTTTTCGACATTTTATAACTAACCGTAAATTATTTTGTTATTTTATGAGAATTTTGCACGTTTTCTCATTGTTGGATCTAAGATCTTCTTACGGATACGGATGTTTTCTGGTGTAATTTCCAGTAATTCATCGGTATCAATAAATTCTAATGCCTGCTCTAAGCTTAAGATCTTTGGAGGAGATAATTTTAATGCATCATCTGATCCTGAAGCTCGTGTATTTGTAAGCTTTTTGCTTCGGCATACGTTAATCTCAATATCTTCTGTCTTTCCTGTCTGTCCAATGACCATTCCTCCGTATACTTTCTCACCAGGTCCTACGAATAATGTACCTCTCTCCTGTGCATTAAACAGACCATATGTGATCGTTTCTCCTGCTTCGTATGCGATCAATGATCCCTGTTTACGATACTGGATATCTCCTTTGTATGGTCCATATCCATCAAACAGTGTATTTAAGATACCATTTCCTTTTGTATCTGTCATGAATTCTCCACGATATCCGATCAGTCCTCTGGATGGGATAGAGAATTCAAGTCTTGAATATCCTCCATTGGCGGCTGTCATATTTTGAAGTTCACCTTTTCTCTGGCTTAACTTCTCAATAACTGCTCCTGTAAATTCTTCTGGAACATCAATGACTGCGATCTCCATTGGTTCTAATTTCTTTCCATTCTCATCGTAATGGTATAATACTTCTGCCTTGCTGACTGCAAATTCATATCCTTCACGGCGCATGTTCTCGATCAGTACGGATAAATGTAATTCTCCACGTCCGGATACTTTGTAGCTGTCCTGATTCTCACTTTCCTCTACACGAAGGCTGACATCCGTATTTAATTCTCTGAATAATCTGTCTCTAATGTGTCTTGATGTAACATATTTACCTTCCTGTCCGGCAAGAGGGCTGTCATTTACCATAAACTGCATGGAAATTGTTGGCTCTGAAATCTTCTGGAATGGAATTGCCTCTGCTCCATCCACATCACAGATCGTATCTCCGATAGACAGATCTGAAATTCCTGAGATTGCTACGATAGATCCTACCTGTGCACTCTTCACATCTACTTTATCAAGTCCTTCAAATTCATATAATTTGGTAATACGGACTTTTTCTTTACGTTCTGGGTCATGAGCATTCACCACGATACATTCTTTATTGACTGCGATCTCACCATTATCCACTTTACCGATTCCGATACGTCCAACATATTCATTGTAATCAATTGTACTGATCAGTACCTGCAATGGTTTCTCTGGATCTCCTTCTGGTGCTTCGATATGGTCGATAATTGTCTCGAATAATGGTTTCATATCTTTCTTTTCACCATCAAGGTCTAATGTTGCAAATCCTTCTTTGGCTGATGCAAATACGAATGGACAGTCAAGCTGTTTGTCTCCTGCATCTAATTCCATTAATAATTCTAATGTCTCATCGACAACTTCATCTGGTCTTGCTTCTGGACGGTCTACTTTATTGATACATACGATCACAGACAGATCAAGCTCTAAGGCTTTCTTTAATACGAACTTTGTCTGTGGCATTGGACCTTCGAATGCATCAACTACTAATACAACACCATTTACCATCTTAAGTACACGTTCTACTTCTCCACCAAAATCCGCATGGCCCGGTGTATCGATGATATTGATCTTGATTCCATTATACATAACTCCTGTATTCTTAGACAGGATCGTGATTCCTCTTTCTTTCTCGATGTCGTTTGAGTCCATGACTCTTTCTGCAACTTCCTGATTATCACGGAAGATTCCGCTCTGTTTTAACATCTCGTCTACTAAAGTCGTTTTTCCATGGTCGACATGGGCAATGATTGCAATATTTCTCACATCTTCGCGCTTCATTTATATCCTTCTTTCTAGCATCTTTCTCTATCAGTTTCCATGGCATTTACAAAGCATGCCAAGATTAACTTTCTTATTCTATCACAATCAATGAAAAGTTGCAATTTTATTATTTAGTACCAAAACTTTGATCATTGATACCATTGCTTTTTCCATTCGTGTCTCGATTTTTCCTGAAATTTAAGAACATTTTCCTTTATTCTATCATATTTCTTTGGTCTTTTCCTCTATTATATGTTATATTTCTTATAGACAAAAAAGGAGTTTGATATTATGAATTTACACGAATTAATCGATCGTTTACATAAAGAACATACACTGACAAAAGGTGAATTTATCACTCTCATTAAAGAACGTGATGAAGAAAATGCATCTTATCTAGCTTCCCTTGCTAGAGAAGAAGCTGTAAAAATCTATGGAAATGGTGTTTTTCCCCGCGGATTAGTTGAGTTTACCAATTACTGTAAAAACAACTGCTATTACTGTGGTATTCAAGGAAGTAATCAGCATGCAAACCGTTATCGTCTGTCAAAAGATGAAATCCTTTCTGCCTGTGAAAATGGTTATCAGCTTGGTTATCGAAGCTTTGTCCTTCAGGGCGGGGAAGATCCTCATTATAGTGATGATGTAATGGTTCCGATCGTTTCTGAGATCAGGAAACGTTATCAAGATTGTGCGATCACCCTTTCTCTTGGGGAACGTTCCAAAGAAAGCTATCAGAAGTTATACGATGCTGGAGCCGACCGATATCTGCTTCGCCATGAAGCTGCTACTCCAGAACTTTATCAGAAATTGCACTCTGAAAGTCTATCTTTAGAAAACAGGATTCAATGTCTATGGAATCTAAAAGAGATTGGGTATGCGGTTGGTACTGGATTTATGGTTGGTGCACCTTATCAGACTGTTGAGAATCTTGTGGATGACCTTTTATTTATTCAAAAACTTGATCCTCAAATGGTTGGAATCGGACCTTTTGTACCTCATCATGATACAAAATTTAAAGATTATCCTTCTGGAACTGTGGAGCTCACCACTTATCTAACAAGTATCCTGCGTCTTATGAATCCACATCTTTTGCTTCCTGCCACAACGGCACTTGGGACCATTGATCCCCGTGGACGAGAAAAAGGCATTCTTGCAGGAGCGAATGTTGTAATGCCGAATCTTTCTCCTGTTGCGGTAAGAAAAGATTATTCTTTGTATGATAATAAAATCTGTACCGGAGAAGAAGCGGCAGAATGTGCCGGATGTCTTGGAAGAAGACTTGCAAGTATTGATTATGAACTTGTTTTCACTCGTGGAGATTATATCGAATAATTAAGAAAAAAAGCGTGTAGAACTTTCAAAATTCTACACGCTTTCGTTTTATCTTTTATCTGTCAAAGAAATTATCTTCTTCTGCTCTTTAATAAGAACTCTGGAATGTTGATCTTTGTGCTTTCATGCTCAATCTCTTCCATCTCTGCTTCTGAAACATAGCTTGTCTGCTGTGATGTTTCTTCTGGCTGTTCTTCCATCACCTTTCCATTATGGATTGGCTGCCCTGAAAATGCTGGTGCCTGTTGCTGTGGAGCTGGTTTTGCTTTCTTTGTTGCTGCAAATCCAGTTCTTGCATTTCCTGTGATATCTCCTGATTTGATACCTGTTGCGATAATCGTTGCACTGATCTGGTCTCCAAAATCAGCATTAACTGTACCAAAGATCACGTTGACATCATCTCCAGCCTCATCCTTTAAGTATTCTACAGCCTGCTGCGCTTCTAACATTCCAACAGCACCTGCGAAGTTAACGATAACATCTGTCGCACCTGCAACCGTTGTTTCAAGCAATGGACTTTCCATCGCTGTCTTGATTGCTTCGAGTTCTTCGTCTGCAACACCCATACCGATATGCGCGATACCTTTGTCTCTCATAACTGTCTGGATATCTGCAAAATCGACATTGATCAGTCCTGGGTTATAGATCATATCTGTAATTCCCTGTACACCCTGCTGTAATACTTCATCTGCTTTCTTCAGAGCATCTGGAATCGTTGTTCTCTTATCACAGATCTGTAATAACTTATCGTTTGGAATGACGATCATTGTATCTACCTGATCCTGAAGACGGGCAATTCCTGACATTGCATTATTCATACGAGGTTTTCCTTCAAATGTAAATGGCTTTGTCACAACTCCGACTGTTAAGATTCCAAGACCTTTGGAAATCTCGGCAATGATCGGTGCTGCACCTGTACCAGTACCTCCACCCATTCCACATGTTACAAATACCATATCAGATCCCTGAACCAGTTCTGTGATCTCTTCACGATTCTCTTCAACTGCCGCTTCCCCGATCTCAGGCTTTGCTCCTGCTCCAAGTCCCTTTGTCAGTTTCTCTCCGATCTGAATCTTTGTTTCTGCTTTACATAAAGATAAAGCCTGTCTATCTGTATTCACACCCACGAGTTCTACACCCTGGACATTCTCATCAACCATTCGGTTTACTGCATTGTTACCGGCTCCACCGACTCCTATTACTAAAATCCTTGCTTGTGTGTTCTCAACACTAGGCATAATCTCAACCACGTTGTTCCTCCTTCACGCCATCATCTATATATAATGACTTCCCTTAAATTCTGTACACTAATCTAATGATACCTTTTTTACTAAGTTTTTTCAACTATTTTTTGGTTGAAAAATAGCAATTTTGCGGTCCTCACTAAAGTATCTCATGTCAATAGTTCCACTTTTCCCTTTTACTTTTTTCAGCATTCCTTTAAGCTCTGGTATTTTGATATCAATATCATTTTTGTCATAAAGATCTACTGTAATATTACCACTGATCAGCAACGCATTTCCATCATCTTTGATATGAATCTGATCAATTGGCAAATGATATTTGCTGATCGCTGTTGTTAATTCCAGCAGATATGAAAAAACTTTTTCATCCTTTACATCAATTTTTTTCTGCATCTGTAACTCATTATATTTTAGTCCTGTCACAAGCGGAACATTGTCATATTTTTTTTCATGACTTTCCAATGCATATCCATTTTTATCAAAATAGACATACTTTCCGTTATACTGAAGGCAACCCGCTCTCTTCTTTTCTTTGACGTGGATCGTAATTGAATCCGGAGCATTAATGCTCACATAAATCGTATCCACAAACGGTAGAATCTTCGGTGTCGCAAATTTACATTTTAAATAATATCCAACTGAATTATTAATATATCCATTTTCTGCGATCGCTTTTCTTACTTCCGCTTGTGTATAATAACTCAATCCATCAATCTTTATTTTCTTTGTCTTACAGGTTCCTGCAATGACCAAAATTGAAAGTGGAATGCAAACAATGAAACCGAGTAAGATTTTCTTAAATGAAATTTTATGTACCTTATTTTTATTTTTATGTTCATCCATTCGAATGACATTGTTATCTTCCATAGCACCTCATCCTTATCCTAAATGAATTCGTCTAGATACTGATAATACAATTCCCATCTCAATCATTGTTGAAAAGATTGATGATCCTCCATAACTAATGAATGGAAGCGGAATTCCTGTTGGCGGAATCGTATTGGTTACTACTGCAATATTTACAAACACCTGCATTGCAATATGCGTTATAACTCCAATTACCAGCAAAGATCCTAATAATTCATCTGCATTCATTGCGATCAACAACATTCTCCAAATCAACGCTGCAAAAACGAGAATCAAACAAACTGCTCCAAACAATCCTAATTCTTCACAAATGATAGAAAATATCATATCATTATGTGATTCAGGAATAAATCCCATCTTCTGCATGCTTTGTCCCAGTCCTTTCCCAAAAATTCCTCCTGAACCAATCGCATACAACGCCTGCATCGTCTGAAATCCTTTCTTATGAGTCTCTGGATGCAGCCAAATCTGAAATCTCTCGTTTCGATAACTATTAGCAGTCATAAGATAAACGACTATCCCTGCCATAAACGCAACCGCAGTTATGATCAATTCTTTCGTCCTTTGGCTTACCACAAAAGTCATGATTCCAACCATAGCACATATAACAAGTCCTGTACTTAAATTCTGATATGTGACTAATCCAATGACCGGTATCGTTGGAACTAAAATCTTTGCATGATCACCAAGCGTTTTCAATTTATGTTGTGATGCATTGATCGCTAATTCATTCGCCATATAAATGATAAGCAAAAACTTGCAAAATTCTGATGGCTGTATCTGGAATCCTGCAATGCTGATCCATCGTACAGACCCTTTTTTTGCTGCCCCTACCAATAATACCACGATCATAGAAAAAGTAGCTATTCCAAGACAAAGAAATGCTGGTTTATGTCCTTTTATAATTCTATAATCTGCCCTGGAAATCAAAAATATAGCAATCGCACCTCCAAGCACAACAAGCCCTTGCTTCAATACCCATTTATACGAATTTCCATATGTCATCATACTTTTATATGAACTTGTGCTGTAAATCATGACCATACCAAAACATATCAGAAATATCACAAGAAACAACGTTGGATAATCAAAATATGTCTTGCCTGCCATATATTTTTTTTTGATGCGGTTTGACACTTTTCTAGTTCTCCTTTAATTTTCTGACACAGTCTTTAAAGATATCTCCTCTGACTTCATAGTTCGGGAACATTCCCCAGCTTGCACATGCTGGTGATAATAATACAGCATCTCCATCCTGTGCTTTTTCTGCAATATAAGAAACTGCATCTTCCATAGAATCTACAAATTTAATCTTATCAAATCCATGTGCTTTTGCACATTCCGCAATCTTTGGTGCTGTCACACCCATTAAGATCAGCTCTTTTACCTTACCATCAAACGCTTCGATCCATTCATCATATGTGGATTTTTTATCATATCCTCCACCGATCAACCATGTTGGGCGATTCATTGCTTTAATTCCTTTGATCGCAGCATCAGGGTTCGTTCCTTTAGAATCATTATAGTATGCAACACCATTTACTGTATCTACATATTCGATACGATGTTCTACACCTTTAAATCTCTTAATTCCTTCTTTGATATAAGAAACAGGAACTCCCATAGAATATGAAACTGCAATCGCTGCTAAAATATTCTCATAATTATGATCACCTAAAAGATTTACATCATCTAATGTACAGACAACCTGTCTATCACTTCCTTCTTCGATCACAAAAGCATCATCTTCCATAAATACTCCTTCTTTTATCTTATGATGAAGGCTGAAAAATAGAACTTTGCCATTTGCTCTTGTCGCCATATCTCTTGTTGTATCATCTTCGTAATTTAATACCATAATTTGATCTTTTGTCTGATTCTTTCCAATAGATTCTTTTGTCTTTGCATAAACCTCTACTGTTCCATGACGATCTAAATGATCTGGTGTGATGTTTAATACTGCACATACATCTGGCTTAAAATCAACGATCGTTTCTAACTGGAAACTGCTGATCTCTGCAGTTATCACACTATTTTCTTGTGTATCTAGTGCTACACTTGTATATGGAATTCCAATATTTCCCACAACAAAGCTGCTCTCATAGTATCCTTTCATGATCTCTCCTGTAAGAGCTGTTGTTGTTGTCTTTCCGTTTGTTCCTGTGATTGCTGCAATCTTTCCTTTTGATGCCTGATATGCTAACTCAATCTCGCTCCAAACTGGTTTCTCCTGATCATAAAACATCTGAGCGATCGGTGCATTTACTGAAATTCCAGGACTTAACACTAAAAGATCATATTTTTCTATATCTTCTTTTGTGATATTTCCAAGAACTAATGAAATTTCTTTCTTTTCATATAGTTTTTCAAATAAAGCTTCCTTATCAAGTTCTTCATTTCCATCATAAAGACTCACATCTGCACCTGTCTTTAAAAGAAGGTTTACAGAACCTATTCCACTTTTTCCTGCTCCTGCTACCAAAAATTTCTTACTTGTATCTATCATTTTTTTCTCCTTACTAAATCGCTACCAGTCCGATCAGGCAACAAACTGCCGTGGTGATTGCAAAGATTGCTACAACCTTCGTCTCTGGCCATCCTGACAATTCAAAATGATGATGGATCGGTGCCATTTTAAATAATCTTTTTCCTTTTGTAGCTTTAAAATATCCAACTTGCAGCATCACTGATAATACTTCAACCATATAAATCAACGCTACGATCGGGATAAACAGCGGCAAATGCAATATAAGTGCGGTTGCCGCTACAAATCCCCCAAGTGCAAGCGAGCCTGTGTCTCCCATAAACACTCTCGCTGGATATACATTAAATACTAAAAAACCAAGCAATGAACCAACGGTCGCACATGAGATCGGCCAGATTCCGGCCGACATGCCATCCTGCTGCATTCCAAGAGCTGCTACCGTAAAGTATGTTGCGATCAACACCGTAACACTTGATGCAAGCCCATCTAGTCCATCTGTAAAGTTAGCACCATTGACTGTGCCTAACAAAATAATAAAGACCGCTGGTACAAAAAATGCTCCAAGGTTTAAATATTTTCCATGTGTAAAAGGGATCAGCATCGAAGTTCCAATCTCTGTATAATTGATCAGATAATATGCAAAAATTCCTGTGACTATGATCTGTCCAAGCATCTTCTGCCATGCATGAAGTCCCAGATTTCTTTTCATAACTACCTTGATATAATCGTCAATAAAACCGATAAATCCAAATCCCAATGTTACAAACAATACTGGAATGATCATAGGATATCTTCTTACATAAAATAACGATGCAATTACTATCCCTAATAAAATGATCAGTCCTCCCATTGTTGGAGTTCCTGATTTCTTCAAGTGTGATTCGGGTCCTTCTCCCCGGATAAACTGACCGAATTTTAATTTGTGTAAATACCTGATCATCATCGGACTTAATAATACGCTGACAAAAAAGGCAATTAAAACCGGCTTTACAATACCATAATTCATGTCGCCACCTCATTTGTTTTCATCCTGTCTACGGTTCTTTTTTATCTGGCGTATATTCCTTATAAATTCCCATATATGGAAGTGCAACCTTAAACACACTTTTCATCACGGGTGCTGCGATCGTTCCTCCATAATATGTTCCATAAGGTTCATCGATCAGTACAATACCGATGATCGTAGGGTTCTTTGCTTTCGCAAATCCTAAAAACGAAGAAATATACTTTCCATTTCCTCGCGGAAGTTTCTCACTTGTCGCTGTCTTTCCTCCAATTGAAAATCCTTCAATCTTGCAGTTTTTACCAGATCCATCTGAGACAACTGCTTCTAAAAGCTCTTTCATCGTCTCAGAGGTTTCTTTCTTAATAACATGTTTCTTTGTCTTATAAGTAAAAAACTTCTGTTTTGTTCCATCTTGTGTCTGAAGATATACTCCAAAATGTGGAGTGACAAGTTTGCCTCCATTGATCACTGCACTGACTGCTCTTAAAAGTTGTAATGGCGTGATCTGGATTGACTGCCCAAATGACATTGTGGCAAGTTCTACCGCCCCGACATTTTTCTTCTGATGCATGATCGAGGATGCTTCCCCGGCAAGATCAATTCCTGTTTTTTCAAATAAACCAAGCTTCTTGAAAGTCTGATACATTCCATCAACACCAACCCTCGCTCCAACATCCATAAATACTGGATTGCAAGAATTCATAACACCTTCTTTGAAAGTCTCACTTCCATGTCCTCCGACTTTATGACATCGTATCTTACGATCCTCGACAATGCGGAAACCTGAGCAGTTAAAATGATCATTTACCTGTACTTTGGAAAGTTCAAGTCCTGCTGTTGCCGTTATAATCTTAAATACAGAGCCTGGCTCATAAGTATCATTTAAGCAGGAATTTCTCCATTTCTTATTCAGATACTCTTGTTGTTTTTTGCTATTCTTTGCTCTCTTTTGAGCTGACAGTGAAAATGGTTTATTCAGATTATACTCTGGTTCATTTACCATTGCATAAATCTCCCCATTCTGAGGATTCATAAGGATCATAGATACCTGTTTCGCCTTCTTCTCTTTTTTTACCTTCCTGCATGCCTGTACTGCATAATTCTGCAGATTGACATCCAAAGATGTATAAAGATCATTTCCCGAAACCGGCTCTTCCCTTTCCTCATATGCACCATCAATCTCCACACCTTTGCCATCGGTGAGTGTCCGGATCCTTCCAGTTTTTCCTTTCAAATACTTGTCATAAAAAACTTCTAATCCCAGAATTCCCTGATTATCTCCACCTGTAAATCCAAGGACTTTCGATGCTAGTTTGTCATATGGATAAACTCTTTTGTAATCTTCATCCACTTTAATCCCCTCAAGTTTATATCTCCTGATGCGATCAGCGATGCTTTTTTCTACATTACTTTTAATTTTTTCCCTTACTGAATTTTTATATACTTTTTTTCTGATCAAAGATTCATCGATCAGAAGATTCTCAGATAATATTTTAATTACTTTTTCCCTGTCTGTTATCTGAGAATAAATCACAGAGATCGAGTAGACTGCCTTATTTGAAGCAATATTTACACCATTCCTGTCGTAAATATTGCCTCTTGGTGCCTTGATCTCCCGGTCTCTTTGGTGCAGGTTTTTGGCTAAGCTTAAATATTTATCCGCTTGAGCGATCATTACATAAGAAAGCCTTATCGTTACAACCAAAAACCCTGTGAAAACCATGCTCACAACAAGCAAAAGTCTTTTCTTTGCTTTCGTTCTCATCTCCATAATCCTCACTTTATTATTAATAAGGTTATGAAGAAAATTTTTCTATATTACTTTTTGTTGCTTTTTGGAACATTTAGTTCTTTTAATGAACCCTTTAATACGTTCTTAGCAACCTCCACTGCAAGTCCTGTATTTGTCTGAGATTCTTTTTGAATCTCATCGATCACAACATATACAAGTACCTGTGGATTCTCAGCTGGTGCAAATCCACAAAATGATACAATGTATGTTCCTGCACTTCTTGGTATCTTCTGTGCCGTACCAGTCTTTCCTCCTGCCGAATAATCTTTCATCTTCGCTTTTGTTCCAGTTCCTGATTCTACGGTTTCTTTCATGTATTTTTTTAATTTATCTGAAGTTTCCTTAGAAACAGTCTGTTTTACCATTGTAGGTTCTATATTACTTACAACTTCTCCAGAACTGCTTCTTAACTGTTTCACAACATGTGGTTTGTAGTAATATCCACCATTGATCAATGAGCTGAAAGCACTGGCCATCTGAATCATAGAACAGTTAAATGACTGTCCAAAAGAACTTGTTGCAAGGTCTGCTGCTGTCATATCTTTCGCATCATGAAGCAGTGATGCTGTCTGTGCTTCTCCTGGAAGATCGATTCCTGTTTTCTTTCCAAAATTAAAATTTCTCTGATATTTTGCAAATACATTCTTTCCTTCTTTCTCTGCAATCTGCATCAGAGCATCATTACAGGAAAGTGAAATACTTTGTGACAATGTGATCAGCCCATGTCCATTTCTGTGAGAACAATGGATCGTATGTGGACCTACTTTCTGATAGCCGTCACAGTAAAATGTTTCATTTCCTTTTAAGATTCCTTCTTCCAATCCTGCTGCCACAGTAAATGGCTTATAAGTGGATCCTGGTTCAAACGCATTGGAAACAATTGGATTCTTCCAAATCTCATTGAAAGCTTTTGTCTTTTGTTTCTCACTCATATTATTAATCTGGCTCTGTGAGTATTTCTTCAGCAGATTTTTGTCATCTCTTGGGCTTTCCGGATTATAAGACGTAGAATTAGCCATAGCATAAATCTCTCCGTTATTTGGATTCATAACAAGAATACTGCTTCCTTTACTGCCATATTTTTTTTCAAATTTAGCGAGCTCTTTTTCTGCCAGCTTCTGAATATTAGAATCAAGTGTTGATACTACTGTCTGTCCATTTTCTGGTTCTACAATTGAATTATCCTGTTCCAGTTCCTCATTAAGATATTTGTATTTTCTTCCATTCACTCCAGAGAGTGTACTGTTATAATACTGCTCAATACCTCCTGTTCCGATCGTTCCATCAGAAACAAATCCGATCATCTGACTTGCCAATGACTGGTTTGGATAACGGCGTTTGTATTTCTCACTAAATACAATTCCTGAGACATTATCTGCCTTATCAGAAGCAATAAAATCCTTAAGATCAGCAATATCACTATAGGCAAGTTCATCTTTATACACAGAATAATATGAATTCTTATGTTTTTTTATAAATTTTAATAATTCATCTTTATCGATCTTCATATATTTATGAAGTGCATTGATCGTTTCTTTCTGTATCTTATCAGATCTTAGAATATTTTTTGGCTCTAAGATCAATGTATACATTTTCTGACTTGTTGCCAATATATTTCCATCACGATCCAGAATATCCCCCCTCTTATAAGGAAGTGTTTCACTGGAATAATTCTGCTGTGACAAAACCTGTCTCTTATAAATATTATTCTTAAAAACACTGAAATAGACAAGTCTTCCGATCAAAATAACAAAAAGAAGTGCTATGAAAGCACACGCAAAGATCGTACGTTTTTTCATAGCATTGTTTAATCGTCTGATTGGTTTTCTTCTTCTCTTCTTCAAGTCAACCACCTCTTAGTCTGCATTTGGTATCTTTCCATACTGCCGTATATATTCAGCATCCTGACTCTCATAACGGAGAATATGGCTTGCATCTGGTTTGCTCATTCCATATTTCTTTGCAGCTGTCTCAATCGTATCAAATTTGATACTCTGTTCGATTTCTAAATTCATATCCTCATTCTCTACTTGTAATGTATTAAGCTGTGTCTTTGAATCAGAAAGAACTGATTTCTGCTTCATAAACTGTGCACGCTCTGACAGATAAAAAAAACTCATTGCTGCGATCACACAGATTCCTGCAACCAATACCTTGATAAATGCAAGATCAATAGATTGCACTCTTTTCTGATTCTGTTTGGTCTGCGGTGTTGTCTGTATTTTTCTTCTTGGTCTTTGTTTTCTCTCTGGTTGTGTGCTTGCCGGCTGTGTGCTGGCTTCAATCTTCCTCGCTGTATTGCCATATATCATATTATAACGTTCTTGTCTTGTCTTATCCATTGATCTTCTCCCTCTTTATGCCCTTTCAAATACTCGAAGTTTGGAACTTTTTGCTCTTTTGTTGTATTCTAGTTCTTCTTCCCCTGGAATGATAGGTTTTCTTGTTAACTGCTTTCCTTTGGATACGTTGCCGCATACACATACTGGGAAGTTTGGCGGGCATGTACAAGGATTCTCATTCTTCTTAAAAGCTCTCTTGACAATACGATCTTCTAGGGAATGGAAAGTAATGATACATAATCTTCCACCTGGGTTTAAAAGATCGATCATCGCATCAATACTGTCTTTCAGTACGTCTAATTCTCTATTACATTCGATACGGATCGCCTGAAAAGTCTTCTTCGCAGGATGTCCTCCAACCGCTCTGACCTTCATCGGGATCGCACCTTTGATGACTTCTATTAACTGTCCGGTTGTCTCGATTGGACTTTCTTTTCTCTTATTGACAATATGTTTTGCAATATTCTTTGCAAATTTCTCCTCACCATAATCTCTGATAATATGGAACAGTTCCATCTCTGAATAATCATTAACAATGTCTCTGGCTGTCAGCGACTGTCTCTGATCCATTCTCATATCAAGCGGAACGTCTTCTCTATAAGTAAATCCACGTTCCTTCTCATCTAGTTGAAATGATGAAACTCCAAGGTCTAACAGGATTCCATCAACATGTTCAATTCCAAGATCATGTAATACTTTTGGCATGTTAACATAATTATCACGCACGATCGTTACCTTATCTTTGAATGGGGCTAATCTCTTCGTACTTGCAGCAATCGCATCCGCATCCTGATCGATCCCTATGTATCTTCCTTTCTCTGATAGTTTCTGGCATACATGATATGCATGTCCGCCTCCTCCCAGAGTTCCATCCACATAGATTCCGTCTGGTTTAATATGTAGTTCTTCAATCGTTTCGTCTAGTAAAACGGAAATGTGTTTAAATTCCATAATCCACCTAACTTATATGCTTAATCCTAATTCCTGCATGCTGGCTGCAATATCATCCATATCCTCGTAAGAATTGTTCTCAATCCACTTCTCCTTACTCCAGATCTCGATACGATCAGCCATTCCTGTTAATACAACTTCTTTCTTCATCTGAGCAAATTCTCTGAGTGTTGCCGGGATCAATGTTCTTCCCTGCTTGTCCATCTCACACGGAGCTGCTCCCGCCATAAAAAATCTAGAAAATCTTCTGGCATCTTTATTGATCAGTGGCAATGTCTTTAACTTTCCTTGAAAGCTTTCCCATTCATTTTGTGGAAACACAAACAGGCACCCATCCAATCCCTTTGTCATCACAAATTCCTGACCTAACTCTTCGCGGAATCGTGAAGGGATGATCAGCCTGCCTTTTGCATCGATTGTGTGATTAAATTCTCCCATAAACACAGGTATCACCACTTTCCACCACTTCTAACCACCTATAAACATTATTTTATACGATACCTCTATAAATTGCAAGGAATAATGCACAATCAAATCTTAGTTTTTTCTTAGAAATTCATGTTTTTTTGCACAAAAAAGAAGGGGCTTGCTGAAAGTGCATAAAATTCCCTTCTTTTCGTGCTTAGATGTGTGATTTTTGTGTGATTTATCTGTGATTTTTCCGTGATTTTCTGCGGTTATATATGATCCAGCCAATTCCAAAAACTGCAAGGATCAGTGCTAACATCTGGGACACCCTGATTCCTGTCGATCCGATCATTAGGGAATCCATTCGTAGTCCCTCAATCAGAAATCTTCCAATTCCATATCCAATACAGTAAATTGCGATCAGCTCTCCATCAAATTTCTTTCTCTTTGTAAAAAAGAATATGATTAAAAGCAGTAATGCAAGATTCCACATAGATTCATACAAAAAGGTTGGATGTACCTGGATAAAAGTTGCTGCTTCATTTCCAGATACTGCATAGGTTGCTTTATCATATAATCCATTGGATATAATTTCATCAATTCTTCCATGTTCCACAAAAAAGTTCGTTGGAATCTGCATTGCAAACAGGCTATTTGTATAAGATCCAAATGCTTCCCTGTTAAAAAAGTTTCCCCATCGTCCAAGAATCTGCCCAACAAGCAGTCCTTTTACTGCAACATCTCCAAATTGAAGCATTGATATATGTTTCTTCTTGCAGAATATATATAATGTAATCGCTCCTGCGATCACTCCTCCATAAATTGCAAGTCCTCCATTTCGAATCTGTATGATCTCAGATAAATGATTCTTATAATAATCCCATGAAAAAATCACATAATAAAGTCTTGCTCCAACAATTGCTGGAATGATCATAGCGATCAGATAGTCGAAAATTAATTCTGGATTGAATTTATTTTCATGTTTTGCTGCGTAATAGGAAACGATCAGTCCAAGTAAAAAGCCTGTTGCAATGATCATTCCGTAATATTTAATTTCAAAGCCACCGATATTAATTCCATCACCGACATTTTTCAGTACAATTCCAAGATGTGGAAATCTGATTTGATGTTCCATCGCTTTCTCTTCCTTTCTATCATCTTAATAAGTCTCTACCTCATTTTGCTGCATACATTTGTTGTCTAAATCAAAGATATCTTATCCCATTTCTCTTTTCTTTTCAAGTCTCTTATGGTAAACTATTCACAGTATGGCCTTGGATATTTTCTTCCGGGTCTGTTTTAAAGAATACCCATGAGAAAGGAATTAATAGATTATGAAATTAGGAATCGTAGGATTACCAAACGTCGGAAAGAGTACATTATTTAACTCTTTAACAAAAGCTGGTGCTGAATCCGCAAACTATCCATTCTGTACGATTGACCCGAACGTGGGAATCGTAACAGTTCCAGATGCTCGTGTTGATTATCTGGCTGAGAAATACCATTCAAAGAAAGTGATCCCTGCAGCGATCGAATTCGTTGATATCGCAGGTCTTGTAAAAGGTGCTTCCAAAGGTGAAGGTCTTGGAAATCAGTTCCTTGCAAATATCCGTGAAGTTGATGCAATCGTTCATGTTGTTCGTTGTTTTGATGACGGAAATATCGTTCACGTTGATGGTTCTGTAAACCCACTTCGTGATATCGAAACGATCAACTTTGAGCTGATCTTCTCTGATATTGAAGTATTAGACCGCCGTATCGCAAAATCAACAAAAGGATCAAGAAACGACAAATCTCTTGCTCACGAAGTTGAATTCTTATCTAAAGTAAAAGCTCATCTTGAGGATGGTAAACTTGCCAAAACTTTTGAGGTAGATGATGAAGAAGATCAGGAAATCTTAAATTCCTGCAACCTTTTAACGATCAAACCAGTCATCTTTGCTGCTAATGTTAATGAAGATGAACTTGCAGGAGAAGATAATGATTATGTAAAAGCTGTTCGTGAATATGCCGCAGACGTTGATGCGAAAGTATTCGTTGTATGTGCTCAGATCGAGCAGGAAATCTCTGAATTAGATGATGATGAGAAGAAAGAATTCTTAGAAGATCTTGGATTAGAAGAATCTGGTCTTGAAAAACTGATCTCTGCCAGCTACTCACTTCTTGGATTAATTAGTTTCTTAACTTCTGGAGAAGACGAAACTCGTGCCTGGACGATCAAAGAAGGAACAAAAGCTCCTCAGGCTGCTGGTAAGATCCATACAGACTTTGAGCGTGGATTTATCTGTGCTGAGGTTGTTTCTTTTGAAGATCTGAAAGAATATGGTACGATGCAGGCTTGTAAGGAGAAAGGACTTGTGCGTCAGGAAGGAAAAGAATATGTTGTGAAAGATGGGGATATTATTGTATTCCGCTTTAATGTTTAATTTATAGTTTCTTTACCATAGACTTTGAGTATATAAGATATCATAAGGGAGTATCCCAAAGTTTGTGTAAACCTTCAAACTGATGTAAGATAATATTACTCAGTTTGGAGGTTTTTTTATGGGAAG
>NZ_JAOQJG010000012.1:0-9704 GCF_025567365.1 Anaerostipes amylophilus
ATCCTCTTTAAAATAAGCATTTGTAGGATCTACATAGTAGTATGTTCCATCAATCTGAACCAGATTCCATGCATGTCGAATTCTATTACTGTTTGTTATACCATCTTCAAACAAAGCATTTAATCCTACAGCATTTGCCATATAATAAAAAGTCCCTGCATACCCATCACAAACTGCTAATCCATCTAAAACGACTCCGGTTAAATCGTGTTGGTATTTTGTTTCGTTATCTTCATCATATCGCACATTTGAAACAATCCAGTTTATAACTGCTTTAAATTTATCATAATCCGATTTCCCATCAAGATTCAATGATTTAATAACTTCATCTAATTTTTTTGTCGCTTTTTGATATCTATCCCGTCTATCTCCATATCCGCCATTCCCAGAATAGTATCCTTTATATCCACCATCTGAATATTTTATCCCATCTGAACAATTCTCTGCCAACAGATTACCACCACCAACAGTAAATGCAGACATTGTATGCCCTTCATTTGGTTTCCCTGTATCTTTATAAATTTCATTACGAATATCTTTATCACATTTTCCATTCTCGATTTCTTCAATCGTATGATCCGATTTTATTTCAACGGGAATATCAAAATCATACTTTGCATATTTATTTTCAAGAAAGATTCTTTTTGCTATGGAAGCAATTTCTTTAACCATTTGATCATACGATGTGTATACACAGGTTTTATCCGTTACACACTCAATATTTCCATACTGATCTTCCCTGTAATAAAAACCATCTACACTAGAATCAGCTAATTTGGTCCACGTTCTATCCGATTCTTCTGCATGCACATAAACCGCTGTATTCGGTAATACCCCCGCTGTTACCGTAGCAACAGATAACACAACCGCCATTGCTGCAGCCATTACCCTTTTTCCTTTTCTTCCTTTACTCATAATAATCTATCCTCCATCTATTTACTTCTTGTACTTCCTTTCTTTTCGCTATTTCCTTCGTTTGATCTTGTCCAAAGAGCATTTATCTTCTTGAATAATTCATTAAACTTCTTTCTTAGGATTTCCACTATGTAATTGTTAATGTTTCCTATGATTCTACAAATCATTGTCTCCTATCCTCATGCTTTTATTATAACGTAGTCGTTAATATCACTAATACACTTTACATAGTCGAACATCATTTTAATCATATTAAAAAATACATTCTTATCATAAATATGAGATATTTCAAGAAAAAACTTTTTCATATATAAAAAAGAAAACTAATAAAAATTTCTGATTTTCAAAATAGTTGGAGAGCAAACTTAGTTTTCCTGCATTTCATTAATTCTTTTCTTAGAAAATTCATATATTTACTGCCAACTGTAAAAAAGCAAGATCCCACAGCCAAAAGACTGTGAGATCATAATTATTTCTTATTTCTTTCTAAAGATCACAATTCCTTTTTTCTTTTTGAAGTAATAGAATACTACAGCTAAGATCAATGCAAAACCACCGATCAATGGTACATAAGCTTTGATATTATTGAATCCACCAGTAGTTGGCAGTTTCAGGTTTGCATCATTTGTGATCTCATAGGTTGGATGATAGAAGTAATAGGTATCTCCCTGCTTAATGGCATTTGAGGTATCTACATTTCCTTTGTCTACTTCTGCCTGTGTTACAGATAACGGAAGAGTTACGACCAGAGGCTCTTTTAACAGATTCTTACCGCTGACTGTTTTTGTTTCCGTGATCGTGTAAGTATCTGGCAGCAGATCATCAAACAGAAGTTCTCCTTTTTCATCCGTTTCTTTGGATGTGACTTCTTTTCCATCAGAATCCTTGATCGTAAACCGAACACCTTTTAAGACTTTTCCTTTGGAATCTTTCTTCTTTAGTTTAATGTTTCCTTTGATCATCTGATTTCGGAAGGTTGCTTCTCCTGTGATTTTTGCAGATGCACTGCTCCCTTCCGATCCGATGTCAAACGTAACCGTTCCTGCTTTCTGATCTACTCTTCCATTGGTACTTGTCGTTGAGAGATGATCCAGCTTAAAGTATTCTTTCATGCCGCTTTCACAGCATGTATAAGTTCCATAGTACAGATCATCAAACGTCGTTGAGAGGCTGATCATCGTTCCAGGGTTTGCCTTGACAAAGTTTTCTACTTCACTCTTTATGAACTTCACATCTTTCTTGTAAGTATGCTTCTTTCCGTAAACATCGGTTCCTGTCAGGGTAAATGTAAATGTGGCATCTCCAACGTCCATGTTCAGATTGGATGGATCTAATTCTTTTGTGATGGTAATGCTTCCTCTGCCCGGTGTATGAGAGTTGGTTGCGATCGTTGTGTCAGAATCATCTTCATCATCGTATGAAACCTTGTATCCGATCTGTTCATTTCCTATCACAACACCTTCTTTTACCTCTTCCCATGTATACTCGATCTCATTTCCATTCTCGCATTTTGGAAGGACTTTTGATCTTGTTTTCCATCCGTTTTCGGAATTTAAGGTTACGGTATCTACCACATCTTTTCCGTTTGCTAACAGATTAAACCTTACAGAATCTGGACGGATCTTATCCTGATCATTTTCATCATCCCATACTTTTCGGATCGTTTTCTGTACGGTCTTTGGTTTATGTGTGTTTGTGATATTGGTTGTGATCGTTATGATATCACTAGATTTATCTGTAGATTCCTTTACTTCATAAGCAATCTCATATCCAGTCTTGGCATTTCCATTCACAACAGAGGATGAATCCTCTTTGACTTCATATTCATACTTTTCGCCAAGATCATCTTCTTTTGGAAGATCATTAAATTCTGCCGTCCAGTTATTAGCTGCACTTAATATTTGATCTTTTTGCATATCTGTTCCATTACGATATAATTTGATATTTACTGAATCCGGACGGATTCCATCACTGTTATTACTGTCATCCCAGTTTTTCTTAACAACAAGTTTTACACTTCCACCTTTATCATATTTGTTTGTATAAGATAACGTATAGGTATTTTTGTCCCAATCGCCACCTGCTTCACTGACTCTTGTATAATTAGCTGCATTACAAACCTCGCTAAACGTATAGTTTCCTTCCTCGCCTCGCTTGATATCTGTCTGCATGGCCCAGTTGTTATCCTTATTCAGCACATAAGTCTTCACTTCATGTGTGTTCTTATTTTCTGCTTTGATCGTCACTGATACTGGTCTTGTGTTCATGGAGTTGTTATCATCGATCCAATATTTCTTCACCTGCACATAGTCAGAAGGATTGTTGACCAGCGTCTTGGAATCATGGACATATGTTATTTCATCATTGTTAGTATTGCCCTGTGTCGCCACGTCATGGATGAAATCTGCGGTCTGATCATTTAAGACCTCTCCACTGAATGTCATCGTTTCATCAGACTTTCCATATCCAAGTGGTGCTTCCACTTCTTCTACGGTGTACATTTCTTTTCCAACACCGTCTTTTGCATAAATGCCAGTTGGCAGTCCAAAGAATTCCAGATAACCGAACTGATCATCTCCGGAAACCGTGGTTGCGATCGTATCTCCTTTGTGAAAGATCGTCTTTTCATCCTTATTTACGATCTCACAGGCTGCTTTTAATGCAAACTTCGCACCTGGCAACATCTCTCCTTTCTTATCTGTCTTGATAAACTGAATGCTGTACTTCTGTAACAGATCGTTACATTCCAAATTGATATCTATGTGCTTGTCAGTATCAAGAGATACATCGACATCTTCCGGATCGATCACATTGACTGTTGTTTCGATCGGATCATAGCCTTTGTATTTTCCGGAATCTTTAAAGGAGATCGTTACTTTCTGTTTTCCGGCAGCTTCTGCGGTTTCCGGTTCAAAGGTTACATCATCATCCGTTACATCAGTAAGCTCCTGTTGTCCATCATCATCATAATCGCTTGAGAATGCAAAATCATCTGCATGATAGACTGCACCTTTTACAAAATCTGTTTTTGGTGTGGCACTGATACCGGTAACTTTTGCATCCGTGTAATCATCGTCTGCCTTTACCATCTGATCCTGTGCATAGGTCGTCTTTAAGCTTGTACAGCCATAGAACATCTTTCGGACATCTTCCACATTTGAAGTATTAAAACTGGAAAGATCCAGCTCTTTTAATGCAGAACAGTTGGCAAACATCTCTGACATGTCCGCGACTTTGGATGTATCAATGTTCTTAAAATTAATCTTTGTCAGACTCTTGCATTCTGAGAACATCTTACTGGAGATCGTGTTCATGTAAATGACCTGATCTGCTTTCTGGGAGGAAATATAATAATCATTTCCATCTTTCCATAAGACGATACTTCCGTCTTTGTCCTGTGAAACGTCTTTGGTATCTGTTCCATCCGGAGCATTTTCCCATGTAAATGTAATACTTTCTGCATCCTGGATCTCCTGATTCAATGCTTCTCCCGTTTCCAGTACATAGATCCCGCCGTTTGGAGAAGGTGTATTGTTTCCATGTGGTTCTTCCACATCCGGAACATCCTCGGTATCTCGGATATCATTCATCGTTCCCGGTTTCGTATCCCAGTTGATCACAACCTCATGTTCTTCTGTATCAATACAATATCCATTTGGACCGGATATCTCTTTCACATAATAAGTTCCCTGATAAAAGTCCGTCGTGTCCTTTCCATCGTCTCCTTTTCTGGTAAACTGTACGGCTTTGTCTTTCAATGTCGTTTTCTGATCAATCAGAGTTCCGGCTTTCCAGACAAGAGTTCCATCGTCTTTTTGGATATCCTCTTTGGCATACAGTCCATATACAGCTCCGCTGATCTGGTCATTTTCATAAACAAAGCTGGCATCTTCAAATCCGCTTAACGTTTCACCTGTCTTTTTTAGTGAAACAGATCCATACACTGGTTCATCGGTATCTTCATAGGTGTAAGTACCATTTCCATCGCTGTCGTAGTCCACACTTTGAAGATCTAAGGTAAATTCTTTTGCTGCATCATTTTTGTTATAACCATTTGGTGTGGATACTTCTTTGATCGTATAATGTCCATAAGGCAGCTTGCATGTCGCATATCCGTCTTTCATCGTTCCGGAGATCAATCTTGCGATTTCTTTTCCATCATCATCATAAATGACGTACTCTGCATCATTTAACAGCTTCTTTGTTTCTCTGGATCGTTTCACAAGGACGAAATCAATCTCCTTTTCCTGATCCGCATAACTGTATTTGATCGTTTTTCCTTTATCTTTCTTGGTCAGCACAATGACCTGATCTTCTAAGAATGCATGTTTGTTCGAACCACTCTTCTGATGTAATGTGTACATTCCAAGAGCGATACCACTTGCTGTTGCAGTCCCATCTTCTCCTGTGGTCAGCGTTGTTACGACTTTTCCATCCTGATCGATTAGTTCAAAGACTGCTCCTGTTTCAGCTTCCGTTTTTGTATCGGATACTTTCTTTTCCTTTTTGATCTGGATCGATGCGGAATCGGAATATACATCTTTTGCAGTAAATTCATAAACTTTCATGCCATCGACTTCTTTTGGTTTATGATCTCTGGAATCATAGACAGGGGCCAAGTCATATCCTTCGGCTCCTTTTGTCTGAACAACAATAAAATCATGATCTGCTTTCAAATCTTCCAGAAGAAGGCTTGCGATTCCTTTTGCATCTGTTGTTATCGTTCCGATCACGGCATCTTTCGCCAGGGAATCGATATAATCTTTTCTGTTTTCTTCTGTATCAAGATCTGTATTTTTATATCCATCTGCTTTGGATGCATCTAAGATGGTAAATTCCGCGGATACTTCGGCTTCTTCCACCTTATTTTTTTCCATTGTTTTCTTGATCATGAGTTTCTTTCCGATCCATGGATTCTTAAGATCATACATATGGTTTGTTTTATCTCCGTCTTTTAATGTGACATCGAAATCTTTTACAAATGCATAATTATCTGATCCTTTGATCTGATGTACCGTGTAAGTCCCAGGATCCAACTGTTTGGATGAAGCATATCCATTTTCATCGGTTGTCAGTGTCTCAACGACTTTCTGATCTGATTTTCTGATGATCTCAAATTTGGCTCCGGCTTCTGGTCTCTCTGTGTTTGTGGATGTCTGTGTATCCGTGATGACCTTTGTTTTTGAAATGGAGATCGCGGCAGCTTCTCTTGGGTTGTTCGCTTCGATCTGATAAGTTTTTATGGACCCATCGATCACTTTTATCATATCTGGGATCTTGGAGAATCCATCCGTTCCTTTGGCCTGATGTAAGCGGTAAGAACCATATGGAAGCTCTTTACTCGTTGCCATTCCATCACTTCCGGTTGTGATCGTATCGACCAGCTGATTTTTACTGTCATATATTTCAAATACCGCTCCGGATTCCGCCTTTTTATCATTATCATAGGTTTTGTGGATCTGCAGCTTTCCTTTGACTGGTGTTTCATATACAGTAATGAGCTGATCATTGTTCAGTGTGATATTTGTACTGTCTTTGTTCAGTTCAAATCCTTTCGGTGGATTCTTTTCTTTGACATAGTACTCTCCGACCGGCAGTTTCTTTGCACATCCATAACCCGTCGCATCGGTAATGATCGTTGCGACTTCACTGTCTTTTTTATATCTGACAGTTTTGTTATCGGATGCGAGAATATCAGATCTGGCATAAACTCCATATTCTGCATTTGCATAGGTTGCATCTGTCCCAAAGTCTTCCAGGATACTTCTTTTGTTCAGTTCCAGATCGATCGTTTTTTCTGTATCATACATACTTCCAAGATCGACCTTTGCCGTTTTTCCCGTTGCTTTTTTTGTTTTTGTTGTTGTGTTTTTATTATGCCTTGCATCTGCTTCGATCTCTTTTGCTGTCCACGTATGTGTCTTGGATCTCTTATCCTCAATGATCCCNGGAATCATAGTATCCTTTTTCCGTATACGACTCCTGATCATCCTTTGATAATTCATTCCAGTTTTTCACATACTTTTCTGTGATGCTTCTTGTTCCAGAAGAAATCGTCTCATTATATGTAAGACTGGCAACACCTTTTTCATCTGTCACTGCTGTACCAACGGATTTTCCATCCCTGAAAAACTGGAACTTGACGCCGGATAATATAACAGCTGTTGCCTGATCACGTTTTGTGATCTTCACTTCCGTTTGATCACTTTCCGATGTACTGTCTGAATATGTATATGAACCGGTCTTCGCCGGAGTTACATCTTTCGTCATACGATATAACATCTGATGTTTATCATGCTTCTTTCCTTTTACACAGTGTGTCACTGTATAGTAATAGATCGTACCTTTTGGATCTGTTTTCTTGATCTTATCGCAGAAAGCCTTTGCATCACTGCTTGAAAACTTATCATTCAGATTTTTTCCTGCCTGATAAACCGTTGTCTTTTTGCTGACACCTGCTCCACATGCCCAGATATAGGCCTGTGTTAATGCAAATGCCTTTGTATTTTTGGAACTCTTCCAGTAATAATAAGTCAGAGCTTTTGCAACTCCCTGATTCTTATAAGTCACAGCGTTGTGTGTCTTATACTTTACAGTGTCACCATTACACATGGATTTTCCGGAATTTAAACAAAAGGTTCCTTTTCCATTTGCAGTGATCTTCCATAGTCCTTCACTTGCCGGCCGGTTTAACGCACTGATCTTATTACGATCCATGACCTGACTCATACCAACGGTCGCTGTTCCTTCTTTCGCCGCAACATTGACGACTGGTGCTGGCATTCCGGCCATTCCTCCAAACAACGAAGAAAAAAGTGTTAACAAGGCCAGGAAGAACGTCCCGATCTTTTTCAGTTTTCTTTTCAACTTGTATTTCATAGTTCCCTCCTGATTCATTTGATCTTATCCATTTTTATCGTAACAGCAGAAAGAGGACTTCCTGCTGTTATCTTTATCAATACCGATCTGTAAAATATCCGGGAGCATCTGTCTTATCAATGTTTGCATATTCGGAGTCTGTATGAGCATGACTATATCCTGTTCCATTCTGCCCTTCGATCTCAATGTCTCCGGTAAACATGCCTTCATCATGGATGATATTTGTTTTATTGATGCTTCCATCATTCTTTTTCCATATCGCATACAGCTTGATGGTCTTTCCGGCATCTGTAAGATCAGAGACAGCTGTTCCATTCGTATAATCTGCCCTGACTGCATCCGGAGTCTTTGCCCATCCTACAAACGTATATCCTTTTCTGGTAAACAGACCGGATGGTATGGTATAAGATTCTCCTGTCTTTACCGGTATGATCTTTGCATCTGCCTGTGCGCCATTTGGCATGAAGCTGATCTTATACTGGCCATTTCCCCATATCGCATATAAGGTAAGGTCAGAAGCCGTCTGATATTTGATCGCTTCCTGATCTTCGTAAGCTGCAACATCTCCATCCTTTGTCTTACTCCATCCAAGGAACTGATAGCCGTTATTTGTAAATGTATTTTTTGGAAGTGTGAACGAACCATCATATGTCACGGTACTGTCATTCATTGTTCCGCTTCCACCATTGGAATTGTAATGGATCTTATACTGATTTGCTTTCCACTGGGCATATAAAGTTAATGCTTTCCCGCAGATCGTACTGTTTGTCGTATAAGACATCCCTGTACTGTTTGCCGTATCCTTCCATCCGGTCAATGTATACCCTGTTCTGTTGGCGGTTGGGAAGGTCAGCTTACTTCCGCAGGCAAAACTTTTACTTGCAGCACCAACACTTCCATTATTTTCTTTATAATTTACAGTATAGGAATCTTTTTTCAGATTGATCGTAACTTTACAATTATAATATCGGAAATATTTTTTCGTTGTAGGGTTTTTGTATGGTGCAACTCCTGTATTATAGGCACTGAATCCAACCGTGGTTTCAAAGTCTGTTTGCTCTGTAGTTTTATGCCCCGGTGTATTCGTTAACTGCTGAACCTGGCTATATGGTGCGTCATATGATACACTATTATATTTTTCATGGGCAGGGACTGTATATTTTACTTTGAAATGCATCCATGAATAATCATCACTATAAGATTTCGATGTTTTTACAGAGGTTGTAGAAAGTTTTAACTTGTACGGATCTGGGTTACTTACAGATACCTGCTTGATATTCAGTGTTCGGCTTTCATTATCAAATGTATAGTTTTTACAAGCAGATCCAGAATGTGTGATTTTCAAACTCATTGTAGACGTTCCAGATGGTCCAGTGACTTTTACATACGTGTATTCATTGTTATTTGGAAATGATGTACTTCCTGCATTTTCTATCGTGACATATTTTGCTTCCACTGAATGATGCCATGCAAGAACTGCAATAAAACTGATCACCATAGAAAGCGCCAATATAGAATACCATTTTTTATTTTTCTTTATCCTTTCCATTTTTTCTTCCTCCTTTCCTTTTGTTTGATCTTATAAGTTCTATTCCCAAAAAAATCAAGATTCCTAACCCTGCATATCGGACGATCTTTTCTCTTTGGATATCCCATTCAGATGATTCAAAAAAAGTATCATCCATGGTACGGATCGTTTGTTTGGGGATCTTCTGACCCTTATCTCTGACACAATAGACCACATATCGAAATTTACCATGACTTCGGTATGGGTGACATGTAAGAAGCGTTACCATATCTTTGCCTTTTTGAATACGGATCTGATCGGAATCATCCGGTTTTATGATCTTGATCTTTTCGACCCGATAAGAAAGTTTTTCCCATGGGTTTTGAATGGTGACTTTGTCTCC
>NZ_JAOQJG010000013.1:0-6528 GCF_025567365.1 Anaerostipes amylophilus
TGTCAATCTTCAATATCAAAGATAAATTCTGGGCGAACGCTGAAGAAACAGTGAAAAAGATTCGTGAAAACACAGACTGTATCGTAAACCTTTATGATCTTGATGACAAAGAAAAATTAAGAGAAGAGATCGCAGACAGCTACTTATTCGCACAGGCAACTGGTGTAGGAATGAAACCATTAGAAGGACAGTCTGTTGTTCCTGATGAAACATTTTTCCGTCCTGACCTGATCGTAACAGATACAGTTTACACTTCAAGAGAGACAGAAACATTAAGACTTGCTAAGAAAGCTGGATGTAAGACAATGAACGGTCTTGGAATGATGTTATTCCAGGGAGACGCTGCTTTCCACTTATGGACAGGAAAACATATGCCAATTGACCATATGAAAGAAGTATTAGATATCAAATATGACTAGAGTTTAGTCATAACCATATAGCAAACGAGAGGAATTATAAAAATGGATAAAAAATACATACCAAGTGCCTTAGTTCTTTATCTGAACTATTTCATTCATGGAATCGGGTGCTCAATCTTAAGTCAGCAGGTAGTAAAAGAAATGCTTGCAAGTCAGTGGGGATTAAAAGATGTTATGGCAGTAACATCCATTGCAGCAGCATTAGGACTGGGACGTTTGATCTCCCTTCCATTTGCAGGACCTTTATCTGACAAATTAGGACGTCGTTTATCAGTGATCATTGGATGTGCTTCATACGTTATCTTCTTAGTAGGAATCGCATTCTCACCAAACACAACAATTGCTTATGTAGCAGCCGTTCTTGGTGGTATCGCTAACTCATTCTTGGATACAGCAACATACCCAGCTGTAACTGAAATCATTTACAAATATACAGGTATTGCAACAATGGGAATCAAATTCTTTATTTCCGTTGCACAGTTATTAATGCCTTTCTTCTTAGGTGTTGTAGCAGGAACAAGCATGTCATACTTAATGCTTCCAGTCGTAGCAGGTGTATGCATCGGTATCCTTGGAATCTTAGCAATCTTTGCACCATTCCCAGCGGCATCTGAAAGTGGTAAATCAGAATCTTTCATCAGCAATTTAAAGAATGCGCATTTCTCTATCGAGAGTATTGCATTAATCCTGATCGGATTCACAAGTACAGCAACATTCCAGTTATGGTTAAACTGTGCTCAGACATTTGGTACTGAAATTGCGAAGATCCCATCTCAGAATGTATCTGTTATGCAGACATACTATTCTGCAGGTACAATGGTAGCATTATTCGTAACAAGTGCATTGATCACAAAATTCAAACAGGTTAGATTCTTGGTTATCTATCCAGCAATCTCTCTTGTAATGTTAGCATTAGTTTACATTATTAAGACACCTATGATCTGCTACGTTGGAGCATTCGTCATCGGATATGCAGCAGCAGGTGGAGTCCTTCAGATGGCTACAGCCGTTGTAAATGATCTGTTCCCTAAAATCAAAGGAACTATCACAAGTTTAGTTATGATCGCATCAAGCTTATGTAACTACACAATCTTAACAGCAGCTGCGAAGATGACATCTACAAGTGTAATCATGATGAACATCGTAATTACAGCAATCGGAATCTTATTAGCACTTTTCGTAAACGTACGTTATGGTGTATTATTAAAGAATGCAGAAGAAGCATCTAAAAATTAATTAGTATTGGTAACATGAACTCCCGAGGCTTTTGCTTCGGGAGAGCATTCAGACAATAGGAGGAAAATTGTCAATGAATACAGTAAAAGTAAGAAATATTGAAATCGGAAGCGGAGTTCCAAAAATTTGTGTACCTATCGTAGGTGTTACAAAAGATGAGATTATCGCAGAAGCGAAAACATTTGACAGCATCCCTGTAGACGTTGTTGAATGGCGTGTTGACTGGTTCGAAGGAGTGTTCGAATTCGATAAAGTAGAAGACGTATTAAAAGATTTAAGAGAAGCTTTAGGTGAAACACCAATCCTCTTCACATTCCGTACATCAAAAGAAGGTGGAGAAAAAGCAATCGAAGCCCAACCTTACAAAGAATTAAACATTGCGGCTGCAAAAACAGGATATGTTGATCTTGTAGATGTAGAAGCATTTACAGGCGACGAAATCGTAAAAGAGATTGTAGCAGCTGCTCATGAATGTGGAGTAAAAGTTGTTGCATCTAACCACGACTTTGACAAAACACCTGAAAAAGATGAAATCGTAAGAAGACTTTGCAAAATGCAGGAACTTGGTGCTGACATCCCTAAGATCGCAGTTATGCCAACTTGCAGACGTGACGTATTAACACTTCTTTGTGCAACAGAAGAAATGTATACAGATCATGCAGATCGTCCGATCATCACAATGTCTATGGCAGGAACAGGACTGATCAGCCGTCTTTGCGGTGAAGTGTTCGGATCTGCTTTAACATTTGGAGCAGCGAAGAAAGCATCTGCACCTGGACAGGCAGCAGTCAACGACTTAAATAATATGCTTCAGTTCCTTCATGAAAATCAGGGATTATAAGAACTGAATCTTTAAAAATTAAATGCAGAAGAGGAGAAGATTCTTGGTTATTCTTTTCCTCTTTTTTAAATACATAAAAAATATTTGCTGAAATCCTATTTTTTATGTATAATTTAGTAGAGCAAATTGTTAAAGTTTTGCCATAGTTTGTGAAAATAAAGACTTTTGTTATAGAAAGTAGAAAGAGGTGAATCATGCTAAAATGGCTTGATGAGAATCTGGAAGAATTTTTAATGGTAGCATTACTGATTGCAATGACAGTGATCATGGGAATCCAGGTATTTGCAAGATATGCACTTGGAGCTTCTCTCTCTTGGTCAGAGGAACTGACGAGATATTTATTTATCTGGTCAGGTTTTATCAGCGTCAGCTATTGTACTAAGAAATGTATTTCCATTAAAATTGAACAGTTTGTAGCAATGTTCCCAAGAAGAGGGAAGGCATTGTTCAAAGTGGTGAATCACACAATTGAACTTGCATTGTTTTTGTATTTGATTCCATTTGCAGTTCTTTACTTAAAGAGTGCATTTGAAAGTGGACAGGTAAGCCCTGCCTGTCAGATTCCAATGTATTATATTCAGGCAGCACCACTAGTTAGTTTTGTTTTAGTAGCATTTCGTATTATTCAGCGTTGGATCATTGAATTTAAGATTGTGATCCGTAAAGATGATAAAGAAAAGGGGGATAAATAAATGTCAGCAGCAGTCGTATTTTTACTCTTCTTTATTTGTCTGATCATTGCAATTCCGATTTCAATCGCCCTTGGGATCGTATCTGTACTTCCAGGAGCATTTGATCCATCATTTACAGCAAGCGGGACATTTGTCATTCGTTCTATGCTTGGAGGAATCGATAGTTTCCCATTGCTTGCAGTTCCAATGTTTGTATTATCTGGAATGATCATGGCAAAAGGAGGAATCTCTAAGAAGATTTTTGACGTTTTTGCGTTTTTTATTGGAAAATTAACAGCAGGAATGCCTTGTGCAGTGATTGTTACCTGCTTATTCTATGGAGCAATTTCAGGGTCAGCACCTGCAACCGTAGCAGCGGTAGGAAGTATGACAATCCCAATCTTAGTACGTTTAGGATATGATAAGTCATTTACAACGGCAATTGTAGCAGTAGCCGGTGGACTAGGGGTTATCATACCGCCTAGTATTCCGTTTATCATGTATGGTATGGCATCTGGAGAATCTGTAAGTGATCTGTTTATGGCGGGAGTTGTACCAGGATTACTAATTGGTGCTTTATTGATGGTTTATGCCATTTACTATTGTAAAAAACATGGAGAAGATAAGGAAAAGATTGCAGCAGAGATCGATCAGTTGCATGCGAAAGGATTTATCGGAGTATTTAAAGAAAGCTTTTTTGCAATCTTAAGTCCGGTTATTATCCTTGGATGTATTTATACTGGAGTTGCATCTCCAACAGAAGCAGCGGTTATTTCCGTATTTTATTCTTTAGTAGTCAGCTTATTTATTTATAAATCCATGAAATTTAAAGATATCTGGGGAATCATGGTAGAAGGTGTGAGAACTTATGCACCAATTCTGTTTATCTTAGCAGCATCCATTGCATTCTCAAGAGTATTAACTTTAATGCGTGTACCTCAGTCCATTAGTGCGTGGATCTTAAGTAACTTCCATAATAAAGTTGTGATCTTACTTGTGATCAATGTATTCTTACTGATCGTAGGAATGGTCATGGATACAACACCAGCGATCCTTATTTTAACACCGATCTTATTACCAATTGTCACAGCAATCGGTATGAATCCAATTCATTTTGGTGTTATGATGGTTGTAAACCTTGCCATCGGTTTCGTTACACCACCGATTGGAGTCAACTTATTTGTGGCATCATCCTTAACGGATATCCCGGTGATGAAGATTGCACAAAAAGCAATGCCTTTAATCGTTTGTTTCCTTGTAGCATTACTTCTGATCACATTTATTCCGCAGATCAGTCTGGCATTTTTATAAGGAGGTTTAGGATTTCATGAGAAAAATCATAAAAAGATCCGTTGTTGTTCTTCTTGCGGGAGTCTTATTATTCAGTTTATCTGGATGCAAGAAGAAACAGAGTAAAGATGAAGTACAAAGATATGCATGGCCGCTTGGAACTTCCAGTCCGGAAGATACAGTTACACAGTTATATGCAGAGAAATTTGCAAAAGAAGTTTCTAAATTAAGCCATGGGAAGATGAAGATTGAGGTTTATCCTAACAGTACACTTGGAGGAGACCGAGAACTTCTTGAAAGCTGTAAAGATGGAGATATCCCATTTGTTGTACAGAATACAGCACCACAGGTAACTTTTCTTCCAGATACAGCTGTATTTGACTTACCAAGTGCATTTACAACGATCAAACAGGCACGAGAAGCTGTAGATAATCCGATATTCTATAAGAAGATGGAGAAGGTATATCAGAAAGGTGGATATAAACTTCTTGGATATGCCGATCAGGGATTCCGTGTTATGTCTACAAACAAGAATGTTAAAAGTATTAAAGACTTCAAAGGACAGAAGATCCGTACAATGGAGAATAGTTACCATCTGAAGTTCTGGAAGACACTTGGAGCAAACCCAACACCAATGACATTCAGTGAAGTTTATATTGGACTTCAGCAGGGAACGATCGATGCACAGGAGAACCCTTACGAAGTTATTGTTTCCAGCAAATTATATGAACAGCAGGATTATGTCGTAGAGACAAACCATCTGCCACATTATATTTCACTGATCGTCAGTGATGAATTTTATAACAGTTTGTCAAAAGATCAGCAGAAGATCATTGATCAGGCATCACAGATAGCGAAGAAATATGCAAGAGAAGCATCTGATAAGAGAATTGCAGATCGTATCAAGATTATCAAAGATAGTGGTACAAAGATTGTGAAACTAGATGCAAAAACACAGAAAGAAGTGCGAGAAAAAGCACAGCCAGTTTATGATGCGATCAAGAAGAATATTTCAAAGGATATTTATAATGCATATTTAAGCGGTGTAGAAAAATAATTGTGTAAAAATAGGATGAATTTTAAGAAAGAAGCATGTAAGACGAAAGTACATGCTTCTTTTTGTATGCAAAAATATAGATTATTTCTTATATTTTTCGCGAAATTCAAGAGGAGAGATTCCATAGATTTTACGAAATTCATGACTGATATAATCGGCACTGATATGAAAATGTTCAGAAAGCAGCTTTAAAGTTATTTTTTTGTTATAATTTTCATTGATATAGATCAAAATATTCTGTGCGAAGGAAGAATCTTTTCTTCGATCAATGGCATATGAATCCCTGCTTTCATATGCGGCACAAGTCCAGCAGTCAAGAGGAGCATCCTTATCTGAAATCAGAGAATGGATCGTTCCTTTTTCTACGATCAAGATATCGCCTTTGGAGACATGATAAAAGTTTGTGTTAATGCTGAACGTTCCTTTGCTGCCTGCAATATAAATAACTTCTGTTTCATTTTTGTGAAGGTGGTATTGATAACTCCAGTTTGGATTATTGTAAGTATGGGACAGACGAGTGATCTTTGCATACTGATCATTTTCAAAAACGGGTGGTTTAGTCTGCTGTGGGTATTCTTCTAAAAACATAATAGGGTGAATGATAAATATAAGGTTGATTTGAGAGAATTACAGGACATACAGAATTGATCGGATTAATGGCTTATCCAATCAGACATTCAAGCTCACCTGCAATGCACAACGAAGCATTCGCAACATTAGGACTTGTCTATGCCTAACAAAACAGTGGTAGGACAGTACTTAGATGAGTTATCTTCAGCTGCTAAAATGGCAGGAGCTGTTAACACAATCGTAAATGACAACGGAAAATTAATCGGACACATCACAGACGGTATCGGATACATGCAGTCATTAAAAGACAACGATATCGACGTGATCGGTAAAAAAATGACAATCGCTGGTGCTGGTGGAGCTTCTACAGCAATCGAAATCCAGGCTGCATTAGATGGTGTCAAAGAAATGTCAATCTTCAATATCAAAGATAAATTCTGGGCG
>NZ_JAOQJG010000014.1:0-5425 GCF_025567365.1 Anaerostipes amylophilus
ATCCTCTTTAAAATAAGCATTTGTAGGATCTACATAGTAGTATGTTCCATCAATCTGAACCAGATTCCATGCATGTCGAATTCTATTATCATTTCCTATACCACCCTCAAACAAAGCATTTAAACCAACTACATTTGCCATATAATAGAAAGTTGAAGCATATCCGTCGCAAACAGATAATCCATCTAAGACAGCTCCTGTTAGATCGTGCTGATATTTTGTTTCGTTATTATCGTCGTACCGCACGTTTGAAACGATCCAGTTCGTGACTGCTTTAAATTTATCATAATCAGATTTCCCATCAAGATTCATAGATTTAATTACTTCATCAAGTTTTTTTGTTGCTTTATGATATCGATCACTCATATCACGATAGCCACCAATACCATCATAATAACCTTTATAAGTTCCATCTGAATAGGATGTATCAAGTGAATCTCCGCTTTCTGAATAAACTTCTCCACCACAATTTTGCATTGATACTAACGTGTATCCTTCATTTGCTTTTCCTGTGTCTTCTCGAACTACTTTTTGTATGTCTTTTTTAAATTGATCATTTTCAATCCCATCAATTTTCTTACCTGATTTAATTTCAAATGGAATCTTTACTGTAAATTTATCATATTTATCTTCCAGATAAATTTTTTTTGCCATAGTTCCAATATTTTTGACTGCCTCATCATAAGATGTGTATACATAAGTTTTATCTGTTGTACATTGAACATCACCATATTGATCATTTTGATAATAAAATCCATCTACGCTAGAATCAGCTAGTTTTTTATTTGTTTCTGCTGCCCTTACCAAAATGCCGGAATTAGGCAACACACCAGTCGTTACCGTAGCCATAGATAATGCAACAGCCATCGCAGCTGCTATCACTCGCTTTCCTTTTTTCACTTTACTCATAATAATCTACCTCCAATTATTTTACCCCCTTGTTTTTTGTTGCTTTACATACCACTGGATCGTTTCTTCATCAACATAAGGTTCTGTGCTGACCAGATATGCCCTTGTCCAAAGAGCGTTCATCTTTGATAGTTCCTTAAACTCCTTTCTTAAGATTTTCGATGAATACTCTCTAATGCTCCCCATGATCCTTGTTATTGTTGTCTGTGGATATGCTCTTACATATAAATATACATGATCCACATCACATTTCATCTCAAGGATCTCAATCTGATCCTTTTCACACTGTTCCTTTGTCAATTCTTTCATTCGTTGTTCTACACCGGGGATCAAGAAAATTTTTCTTCGGTACTTAGAACAAAAAACGAAATGATACTTGATCAGTGACGTTGTTGTTTTATTTGTCTTATATTCTCTCTTCATGCTTTTATTATAACACAGCGTGTAGTAGTTTACAATACACACTACTACATTTTTCAAAAAAACATAAAAAAGCCTCTAATCCAAAGTTGGATTAGAGGACAAAATTAATTTTCTGATATTTTATTTCGATTTTACTGATATTATACGAACGGCAAGCCATCCATCGCATACTGCAAACAGACACCAAATGGTATTTGTACAATGTCAGCAAAAAATCTTTTTTTCTCTTTGGAAATCTTAATTTAACTTACACTTATATTTTAACATATGGGAATATATTTTGCAATCTCTTATTACCCATACGTTCAATCTAACATATTATTAATATTAAATATAGGAAGCACAACTGCATCTGTTTCTGGTTGGGCAGTTAAAATAGAAAGTTGATTTCTTAAATACGGCATCATAATCGCTACTCCATTTTTTGTAATTAATGTTTCGATATCTTTTTCTGTTAAATTACATTGGGAATCTAATGTAAAAAATCCAGATAAACTAATATAAACCGTATACTCTGCTTCTTTTTCGCCCTCTAATTTTAAGGTTACTCTATAATTTTCATCAGATTGATATACCTCTGATGAAATATTAAATTTAAATTCAGCATTTGTTTTAAATCCTTGCCTTTGAAAGTCTATTTTGTCATAAACAAGATTATTTAATTTTAAAATGCTTTCTACTTTTTTATTATTCATTTTTCTCCTTACGCAACATAATTTATATTATTGTTTATATGATCCATTTTTATTTCAATTCTATTATTTTGTTCTATTGGTGTTACTTTAACTGATCCTCTCTGTATCATTAATCTTTTTTTAGATTTAAATATATTGTTATATGAACGATTATTTATTTTACTGTTAATATATGCGATATAATCTGCAATTTCTTCTTCATCAGCTTCATAATATTCTCCTTTTGTTGGAAAATCAAGTGTGTCTACTGATTCTTTATTACATGGATTACATCTTGTAACTCCATTTTTTTCTACAATGATATAATATTCATTTGAATTTAAATAAACATCATACATTGTTACTTTATCTTTCATAATATCTAATAACTGCTTTCGAGAAGTTTTTGCAACTATCCAACGAAGTTCTCTTCTATCATCACATAAGGTAACAATAAATAATTGGCCAGATTCATCTATACAAGAAAAGAAAATTGGTCTAGCTGCTTCAAAAAAAATATAGTCATAATAAAATGTTTTTTTATCATTTTGAAAAAAAATATTATTCCTCATCATATTCACTCCCCTTCGTTAACTTCCTTAAAATCAGTATATGTAATTACTTTTTCATAAATCCACCAATCTATATGAGATTTTTGCTTTGGCTTTCTATCTTTTGTCCGTTGAGATAATCCAGTTTCTTTTTTTATTTTTCCATATGCCAAAATTGCTTTGGAATTTTTTTTGGTAAAAAATTTCATCATCCTTTTAGCATCTTTATACTCTTCAAAACATGATGTGCTATATGTTCCAATATCATTTAAATCTAATGTTTCTGTGTTTCCATTTCTTTCTAATGTTTCCTGATAAGTTGATATAAATGCATGCTGATTCAATATTCCATATTTACAAATCCTATATACATTATATTCATTTTCTTTGGCTCCAGCTTTTATAATATCATCTTTTGGGACATAAACTGGAAAACATTTTTTTGCATGTTCTTTTGTCATATTATTCCTTCTCATTTGTTTTCTATACAAAGATTATAACATATTGTATTAAATATGACACTTTTTTTTAGAATTTTAAAAAATTACTTTTATTTTTACCCCTAATATCTCCCATTGATCTTCTGCCACCATTCATTAGAAACAAATAGTCTTTCTTCTCCGCATTTCTGGCAATCTGTATGATCTTTGATCTTATCATTGCAAAATTCTGCTTCATTTTCAAGAATCTTGCGATCAGAATATAAATATTTCTCCATTTTGTTCTTCTCCTCTTTTTACAGAAACGATCCCACAGCCAAAAGACTGTGAGATCATAATTATTTCTTATTTCTTTCTAAAGATCACAATTCCTTTTTTCTTTTTGAAGTAATAGAATACTACAGCTAAGATCAATGCAAAACCACCGATCAATGGTACATAAGCTTTGATATTATTGAATCCACCAGTAGTTGGCAGTTTCAGGTTTGCATCATTTGTGATCTCATAGGTTGGATGATAGAAGTAATAGGTATCTCCCTGCTTAATGGCATTTGAGGTATCTACATTTCCTTTGTCTACTTCTGCCTGTGTTACAGATAACGGAAGAGTTACGACCAGAGGTTCTTTTAGTAGATTCTTGCCGCTGGCTGTTTTGGTTTCCGTGATCGTGTAAGTATCTGGCAGCAGATCATCAAACAGAAGTTCTCCTTTTTCATCCGTTTCCTTGGTTGCAACTTCTTTTCCATCAGAATCCTTGATCGTAAACCGAACACCTTTTAAGACTTTTCCTTTGGAGTCTTTCTTCTTTAGCTTAATGCTTCCTTTGATCATCTGGTTTCGGAAGGTTGCTTCTCCTGTGATTTTTGCAGATGCACTGCTTTCTTCCGGTCCGATGTCAAACGTAACCGTTCCTGCTTTCTGATCCACTCTTCCATTGGTACTTGTCGTTGAGAGATGATTCAGCTTAAAGTATTCTTTCATGCCGCTTTCACTGCATGTATAAGTTCCATAGTACAGATCATCAAATGTTGTTGAAAGGCTGATCATCTTTCCAGGGTTTTCTTTTGTGAAGTTTTCCACTTCATTTTTCGTAAATTTCACATCTTTTTTATAAGCATGTTTCTTTCCATACACATCGGTTCCTGTCAGGCTGAATGTAAATACAGCATCTCCAACATCCATGTTCAGATTGGATGGATCAAGTTCCTTTGTGATGGTAATACTTCCTCTTCCAGGTGTATGAGAGTTGGTTGCAACTGTTGTATCCGGATCATCACTGTTTCCATCATAAGAAACTTTGTATCCGATCTGTTCATTTCCTGTCACAACACCTTCTTTTACTTCTTCCCATGTATACTCGATCTCATTTCCATTCTCGCATTTTGGAAGGACTTTGGATTTTGCTTTCCATCCATTTTCGGAATTTAACGTTACTGTATCTACCACATCCTTACCATTTGCTAACAGATTGAACCTTACGGAATCTGGACGGATCTTATCCTGATCATTTTCATCATCCCATACTTTTCGGATCGTTTTCTGTACGGTCTTTGGTTTATGTGTGTTTGTGATATTGGTTGTGATCGTTGTGATATCACTGGATTTATCTGTAGATTCCTTTACTTCATAAGTAATCTCATATCCAGTCTTGGCATTTCCGTTAACAACAGAGGATGAATCTTCTTTCACTTCATATTCGTAATCTTCTCCAACAGAGTCAGTTTTATTAAGATCTTCATAAGATACTGTCCAGTTATTAGTTGCACTTAATGTTTGACCCTTTTGCATGTCTGTACCATTACGATATAATTTGATATTTACTGAATCTGGACGGATACCATCACTGTTATTACTGTCATCCCAGTTTTTCTTGACAACAATTCGTACTTTATCACTTTTATAATATCTATTTGTGAATGTTACTGCATATGTCTTCGCATCCCATTCTCCACCTTTTTTACTTATCATAGTATAATTTTGTGCATTGCAAATTTCACTAAACGTATAGTTCTTTTCCTCGCCACGCTTGATATCTGTCTGTGCCTGCCAGTTGTTTGCCTCATTCAGTATATAAGTCTTTACTTCATGTGTTGTCTTATGTTCGGCTTTGATCGTCACTGATACTGGTCTTGTGTTCATGGAGTTGTTATCATCGATCCAATATTTCTTCACTTGCACATAGTCAGAAGGATTGTTGACCAGCGTCTTGGAATCATGGACATATGTTATTTCATCATTGTTAGTATTTCCCTGTGTCGCCACGTCATGGATGAAATCTGCGGTCTGATCATTTAAGACCTCTCCACTGAATGTCATCGTTTCATCAGACTTTCCATATCCAAGTGGTGCTTCCACTTCTTCCACGGTGTACATTTCTTTTCCAACACCGTCTTTTGCATAAATGCCAGTTGGCAGTCCAAAGAATTCC
>NZ_JAOQJG010000015.1:0-4837 GCF_025567365.1 Anaerostipes amylophilus
GATGTGAATAGTTCTTGTATGTTGTTTTGAAGGTATATCCTTTATATATAGATTTAATAATGAAATTCGAACATTCTTATAGATATAGATAAGGATGTTTTTTTTCGTTTATAACAAAGAATTTAAAGATATCAAGCAACGATTGTAACTAGAATCATAAATTCTTGCATGATATAATGAAAGCAGAAATAAACTGTGATCAAAAAAGGAGAGAAACGACGATTGCAAATTCAAGATGTATCGCATGTAATCTTTCAAAAAAAGAGCAAAAGATCCAAAAATATTCGGATGAAAAAAAGAAAAAAGCATTTATTCAGAAAGTTACCGGAATCTTATATAAATACGGGGATAAAGAATCAACACCAATGTTAGATAAGCGAATTCAGGACATTTATAATGAATATTATGAAGAAGAAACAGATTATAAGGCATTGAAACATAAATATAATCAATATATGTTGGAAAGAGAAGATGAGATTAGAGAACGCTTAAAGGAAACAAAGAACATAGAAGATTATATTAAATATGTATGCGTTGGGAATTACATAGATTTTGGTGTAACAGGAAATATTGATGATCAGATGTTAGAAAATTTATTAAATAAGGTCAACGATCTGAATATATCAAAACAAGAAGTAAAATATCTGGAGGAAGAATTAAAAGATGCGAAAACTCTTTTGTATATCACAGATAATTGCGGAGAAATCGTTCTTGATAAGATTTTTATCGAAGAATTAAAGAAACGTTATAAAAATCTTGAAATCATAGTTATGGTAAGAGGCGGACTGGCAATCAATGATGCAACGATAGAAGACGCAGAAGAAAGATTGTTTCTGTGATCAGCAATGGAGCTGCAATCACAGGAACCGTCAAGGAGCAATTAAGCAAGGAAGCAAGAAAATATCTGGATAGTGCAGATGTGATCATAGCGAAAGGAATGGGTAATTTTGAATCTATGTTTGAGGAAGGAATTAATCCATATTATTTATTCTTATGCAAATGCGAGCTATTCACAACGAGATTTGGTGTCCAGTTGTTTGATCCGATATTCTGCAAAGAAGAACGATTAGAAATAAAAAATAAATAAAAATCCAGATAAGAGATATAACCAAAAGGTTTAAACTCAATAACAAAGCGAGACTTCATAATAGGTCTCGCTTTTTTGTATGAACATCAAAAAGAGATTGTCTGATGTTTATAGCACTTATGTTATTGATGCCTTATCAGATGGTGGGCAAAGAAGCCCATGAATGGATAGGAATGATCATGTTTTTCTTATTTATTTGTCACCATATGATGAATCAAAAGTGGACAAGAAATATAAATAAAGGGAAATATTCATTTTTACGTATATGGTAAATAATATTAGTAATTTTTCTATTTCTATTTATGTTAGGATCGATGATCAGCGGAATTATTCTGTCAAGATATGTTTTTAAAAGTATAAGAATTATGGGAGTTGCAGTTCTTATGGAAAATGTACATATGATCTGTGCATATTGGGGATTTGTGATGATGGCATTACATCTGGGGTTCCATTGGAACATGTTTATAAATATGATAAAGAATAAAATAGAAAAATGGAAGAATTCGATATGGTTGGTTGTAAGAACCTTGACATATGGAATTGCTATATATGGAATTTTTGCTTTTATCAAACGAAAAATAGGTTTATATATGACTCTAAAAAGCCATTTTGTATTTTTTGATCCTACAGAAACACTAAGATTTTATATGCTGGACTATATATCGATGATGATTTTGTTTGTTTTGGTGGGTTATTATATTTGGAAATTAGATAAGAATGCAAGATATTATACAAGCACTCTTGAATTATTAAAGAAATATGTACAGATGGTGCCACCAGTCGATGACCAGAAATAAAACAAAATCATACATAAATGGAGGAAAAACATGAATATTTTATTTATCAACGGAAGTCCAAATAAGAATGGAAACACAAAAGCTTTAGCAGAAAAGATGCTGAAGGAAAAAGCATATGAAACATTAAATCTGACAGATTATAGAATTGGAAGTTATGGACAAAATTTCCAAGATGATCAGTTAGATGAAGTAATTGATAAAATGAAAGCGGCAGATGTGATCGTAGTAGGATCCCCATTGTATTGGCATAATATCTGCGGTTCAGTAAGAAATGTATTAGACCGCTTTTATGGAAAAGTCGAACAGGAAGGACTGTCAGGAAGAACTTTATATTTCTTGTTCCAAGGAGCAACCCCAGAACAATGGATGTTAGAAGCCGGAGAATATACAATGAAACGTTTTGCTGGACTTTATGGAATGGAATATGGCGGAATGGCAACAAATGGCGATGAAGCATCAAAACTGTTCAAAGCATAATATGAGAAAAGCTTAGAAAAGGAACGTCGAAAGATACCGTAAAAACTCCGAAAGATTTTCCGTTAAAATACAATTATGGAACAGGCAAGAACAAAAAGCTAAGAAATAGACAGGCGTCTGGAGTTTGCTTGAAGCAAAAGCTTTGGGAATCAGTGCAGTATGTGCAGGAATTTATTTTTGCTATTCTAGTATCATCTCATTTTTAACACCAAGACAGCAGCAGCGTTTTTCTTCATTGTATATTCGATAGCAATTTTGATCACAAGACCATTTACAGGAAGATTGTTTGATCAAAGAGGAGCTAAAATCACGATGCTTCCAGCTTTTTTATCATTTTTTGTTGGAATGATTCAGCTATGCAAATTCAACTTTCTATATTTTCTTGGATATTGGAACAGGAGTGGGACCATTCTTTTTAGGATTTTTAGTTTCACCTCTTGGATATCGAGGAATGTATCTTGCAATGGCAGGAATGGCCATTTTATTTATGATATTCTTTTTGCCTTACTATTAAATTTCATACTAACTTGAATTATAAATTTTTGAATGCTATAATGCGATTATCGACATATGACGGAAATAAAAATACAATAAGGAGAAGATATTATGACAAGACCAACAAGATGTAGAAGAATATGTATGGAGCCAGCTTATGACAGCTTTTTTCCAGATGGAGTTTTGACAGGAGAAGAAGTCATTATGACATTAGACGAGTACGAAACAATACGTCTGATCGATCTTGAAGAATACACACAACATGAATGTGCAAAACAGATGAATATTTCCAGAACAACCGTAGCAGAGATTTATAAAAGTGCCAGATATAAGATGGCAGATAGCGTTGTGAATGGGAAGCAACTTCTGATCACAGGAGGTAATTATCAGTTTTGCGATGGCATGACATCACCTTTTTGTAAGAAACACTGTAACAGAGCAGTAAATTCCGTCGTCAGATCAGAAATTTTAAAAAAGGAAGGTAATAAAATGAGAATTGCAGTAACATACGAAGATGGAAAGATTTATCAGCATTTTGGACACACAAGCCAGTTTAAACTTTATGATATTGAAGATGGAAAGATTGCATCTACACAGATTGTTGATACGAATGGACAGGGACATGGAGCATTATCTGGTTTCTTATCACAGGGAGAAGTAGATGTACTGATCTGTGGAGGAATCGGCGGCGGAGCCCAAAGTGCATTAGCAGAGGCAGAAATTAAATTATATGGAGGCGTTTCAGGAGATGCAGATGAAGCTGTGAATGCTTATCTGGAAGGAAAACTTGATTTTAATCCAAATGTACAATGCTCTCATCATGCACATGAACATTCTTGTGGAGGACATCAGTGTGGTGAAGATAAACATGGATGTTCAGGAAATTAGAAAAACGATTTACTAGAATACATAATTGCTCTATAATAACATAATAGAAAGTTAATGAAATTCTCCGTCTGAAAATATAACAGATGGAGAATTTTGCATATACAAAAATATATTAGGAGAAAATAAATGAAAGAAAAACTAGTAATCATATTTCCAGGGATTGGGTATCATTGTGATAAACCGCTTTTATACTATGCAAAAAAGCTAGCAAAAGAACATGGTTATGAAGAAATTGTTTCATTAAAATATTCATATACAGGAAAAAATATCCGTGGAAATGAGAAAAAGATGCAGGAAGCATGTGATATTTTATACCAACAAGTCGAAAAACAATTAGAACTTATTGATTTTTCAAAATATGCAGAAGTAGTATTTATTTCAAAAAGCGTAGGAACTGTTATATCATCTTCATATGCACAGAAATATAAGATAAAATGTAAGCAAATTTTATACACACCATTGGAGCAAACATATAAATTTGAACATCCGGATGCAATCGCATTTCTTGGAACATCTGATCCATGGAGTAATACAGCAAGTGTAGAGAAGCTTTCGAGGAAGCAGAATGTACCAATATATATGTATGAAAATGCAGATCATTCACTAGAAACAGGAAATATTATAAGGGATATAAAGACGTTACAAGATGTAATGAAAAAGACAAAAGAATATTTGTGAAAAAATTGCTTGACATATGATATATGGCTATGATAATATAATCAACGTCGCTAAAATACGACGAAATGTGACATATCATAGATAAAAAAGTTCTTGACAAGAAGAATGTAAAATGATATTATTTAGAAGTTACTGACGGAGAACGATCAGAACAATGTAAAATAAATATCATTAAAAAGTTCTTGACAGACAAGATCAGAAATGATATGATATAAAAGTTGTTGCAGAACGAAAGAGTTCAGAACAACAAAATAAATCAAAAAAGTTCTTGACAAACAAAAAGAACTGTGATAAAATGATAAAGCTTCTTACACACAAGAAGCGGATCAAAAAAGATCTTTGACAACTGAACAATAAGACAACCTTGAAAATTCTAATGAATTTTTCAGATGATTTTAGAAAAAATCAACGAACG
>NZ_JAOQJG010000016.1:0-4529 GCF_025567365.1 Anaerostipes amylophilus
ATATCGAATTAGATAAGAGCACACTGATCTACAAGTTAAGAAAAGAACAGGATGCTATGTACGGAAGAAACGTATTATAAAAATACGTCTAAAAATCGACACTTTAACTGACTGGAGAGCCTGTGACAGGAATAGAATAATACGTTCCTGTTACAGGCTCTCTTAATTTGTGAAAATAAAAACAATAGGTATACAATGATGGTTGTGTAAAAATGCACAAAAAATAAGAAAAATTGAATAAGAAAATAAATGATATTGACAAACAGAAACAAAGCAGATAAAATAAGAGTAACAAAAGTGATTAATAGGCACGAATGTAAAGTATAAAAATATACAGAATTACTAAAAACAAAAAGGAAGGAGATTTTACAGTGAGTGGTATTTCAAAGATGTTATTGATCGTATGCGTATTGTTTATTCTGCAGGCCTTGGGAGGCTGGTATCAGATTCAGAATTACAGGAAAGCAATGAGAAGAGTTCATCAGTATGGGAACGTCGGATTTGGACAGAGAAAAGGAAGGCTTACAGCAGGATATATCATTATGATCGCATGCGACCATGATGGAATTATCACGAGATGTGAAATCATGCAGGGATTAAGCTTCTTAGCAAAATTCAAGCCGTTAAATGAATTTCTTGGAAAAGATATGAAAGGAAGAAGCATTTACGAATTCCTTGATGATATGAAAGATTTTGATAAGAAACAAAAAAAGAAATATAAAGGTTATATCAATGCATTTGAAGCACTTGACCAGAGGCTTCAGGATACAAAGCTTGAAGAAGATCAGAAAGAAGCAGTCAGTCAGGAAGCACAGGATGCACTAGCATAAAATTTGATATACATGGAACAAAGAACAAACGATAGCCACTTACAGATCAGGGCCCAAGGATGTGAGATGGTTATGAAATGTTTTGAGTGACATTTATATAGAACTTGCGTTTTTAATTAAATTAGGAGCAAAAAGGAGGATAAAATTATGGAAGTTGTTTCTAACATTGCAAATGGTTTCATCGGTCTGTTCAATGCAGGTGGAGAAACATTTATGGGATGGGTAACAGGAATCATTCCACTGGTTATCTGCTTAATGACAGCGGTTAATGCGGTGATCGGATTCATCGGTGTTGAACGAGTGGAAGGTTTCTGCCAGAAGATTACAAAGTATACGATCCTTCGTTATACATTACTTCCAGTTATGGCAGACATTTTCTTAACAAACCCAGCACAGTATACATTTGGACGTTTCTTAAAGAAAGAACATAAAGCAGCGTTTTATGATGCCAGCGTTTCTTTCTGTCATCCAATTACAGGTTTGTTCCCTCATGCGAATGCAGGTGAGTTATTCGTATACATGGGAATTGCATCAGGTCTTCAGAAAGCAGGATATTCCATTGGTGGACTTGCAGTAAGATATTTCATCGTCGGTGTTATTGTAATTCTGATCCGTGGAATCTTATGTGAACGTATCTATGCAGCATTAAGCAAACGATAATCTGGAAGGAGGAAAACGAATATGTATAAAACAATTACGATCAAAGCCGGAAGCGGTGGATGGGGAGGACCATTAACAATCTCTCCAACAGAGAAATGCAATAAGATCTTAAGTGTTACAGGTGGAGGAATCCATCCAGTTGCTCAAAGAATCGCAGAAATGACAGGAGGAGAAGCCGTTGACGGATTTAAAGAGACTCTTCCTGATGATGAAGTCTTAGTAGCAGTCGTTGACTGTGGTGGAACAGCCCGCTGCGGTGTATATCCAAAGAAAGGAATCTACACAGTTAACATCGAGCCTGTTGGTAAAGCAGGACCTCTTGCAAAATATATCACACCAGAGATTTATGTATCAGCAGTTACAGAAAATGATATCTTTGAATCTGACTATGCTGGACATATCAAAGGAAACCCAGCAGCACAGGCAGCCGAAACAGCAACTGCAGCACCACAGCCAAAATCAAAAGCACAGGCAAAAGAAGAAATTGCAAAAGCAAGTGAAGGTAAGAAAGAAAATATCGTTGTCCGCATCGGTAAAGTTGTTGGACGTGTGGTAAATATCTGTTTCCAGGCAGGTCGTGATACGATTGAGATGGTCGTTGGAACAATCCTTCCATTCATGGCATTTACAGCAACACTGCTTGGTATCATTTCAGCCAGCGGCCTTGGAAATGTCATTGCGAAAACAATTTCACCAATCTGTTCTACAGTACCTGGAATGGTAGCAATTGCATTTGTCTGCGGTATTCCAATCCTTTCTCCAGTTCTTGGACCCGGAGCCGTTATCGCGCAGGTAGTCGGAACATTGCTTGGATCCCAGTTTGCACTTGGAAACATTCCTGCACAGTATGCACTTCCAGCCTTATTTGCAATCGATGCTCAGGTAGGATGTGACTTTATTCCAGTAGGATTATCTCTTGGAGAGGCTGATTCAGAAACAATCGAATATGGTGTTCCAGCCGTATTATTTGAACGTCTGATCACAGGGCCATTAGCAGTACTGATCGCATTTGCATTTAGTATTGGAATGTATTAATTATTAATCAATAACTTACATAGGTTATGTCATAGAAAGGAAATCATCAAATGAAATATCAATCTAAAATCGTTGGGTTAGGTCCAGATGCATTAGCATTTCTGGATGATGAAGACATGAATTTTATTATTATTTTTAATGAGGATGCACCTCCAGAGCTAGCGGAACTTTCCGTGCTTCACACAAAAGCAGAGTTAAAAGAAGATCCGGCAGTTGGCGATACATTCAGAATCGGTAAAAAAGAATATAAAGTCAGTGCAGTTGGTTGGGAAGCACCTCATACTCTATCCCAGCTTGGCCATTGCACTCTGGATTTTAAAGGTGGAGATGAAGCAGAACGTCCAGGATGTATATCCCTGGAAGGAGAAAAGCTGACACCGGAAGATTTAGAAATTGGCGGATTGATTGAGATTTATTAAAATAAAAATTGAGATTTTCTAAAAAAGGTCTGTGGAGATTATCATCCACAGACCTTTGATCATTTTACAGGTTTTTTATAAAAGAGATAAAGCTGTTTCTTTATCTGTAAAAAATGCAGTAACAAGATGACGAGATAATACAGCGTGTATGATTTCAGATTTTTCAAGGCCTTCAGCGATAGCGATCACACAGCGGGCATGATCTGCAATTTTAAAGACATCTGCCTTGATAAGATTTTTGGTAAGCTCTGTATTGATCGCATTCCCATCTTTTGATAAAAATTGTAATGCAAAATCACCAACAGCATCATATTGCTTTAATTCTTTGATTGATTCATCGGAGAGAATATGATGTCGTGTCAGGAAGGAAGAGTGAAAACTTCCGATCCCATTGATCACAAGATCTGCATTTTCTGCCTTTGAAAGAACAGACAGTGTGTTTTCATTCTGGCTTAGAGCTTTGTATTCTTCTTTGGAAGAACAAAAAGCTGGAGCGTGAAGAACACCTGCGTTTCCCTGAATTCTTTCAGCAAGTTTTAGTGCACTGTAGTTTGGAAGAGTTTCAAATGTTGTTCCAAAACTTCCAGCAAGCGGTATAAGGTTTGTATCAGGAAGCTGCATAGGCATCAGTTCATTGATAAAACGTGAAACCGCGTTTCCCCATCCAACCGCAATCGTATCATTAGGTTTTATTACAGAAATAAAATAATTAGCAGCGGCTTGTGCAACATAGTCTTTGTATGCATCATCACGATCGATGACAACAACCTTTTGTAAATTATACTTTTGTTGCAGGGCTTCTTCCAGATCAGAATCTCCAGAGAGTGGAGAGTCAATCGTAATTTTTACAATACCAAGTTCCAAAGCCTTTGATAAAAGTTTTGAAACCCAAGGACGTGAAACGTTTAAGCGTTTCGCGATTTCTTGTTGTGAAAAATGATTTTTATAATAAAGATTTGCTGCAAGCAAGATTCTATTATACATTAAGTCATCAGTTTCTTTTTTTGCCATAATGTGACTCCTTTCGATGAAAATAGCAATAGGCACATATGTAACTATATTTTAATGAGATTATATAGTAAAAGAGCTGTTTATTCAAGCAAAATAAAGAAAAATAAGAAAAACTATTGACGAACATATGTAAACTGTATATAATACAAGTATCAAAAGTAATTGATAAGCACATATGTAACTTCAAACGATTTTCAATCAGATAGGAGAATGAGATTATGTTAAACATGGACCAGAAATTAATCAAAAGACAGGAAGAAGGAAAAATCATCAAAACTGGTATCGTAGGTGCCGGACAGATGGGACGAGGAATGGTAACACAGATGGTACTGATGAACGGTATCACACCAGCCATCGTATCTGATATTAAAGTAGAAAATGCAGTCCATGCATTCAAATATGCCGGAGTATCCGATGAAGATATCGTGATCGCAAAAACACTTGCAGATGCTAATGCAGCAATGGAAGCAGGAAAATATGTAGCATGTGAAGATGCAAACTTCGTATCACAGGCAAACTTAGTAGAGTGTGCGATCGATGCAACAGGAGTTCCAGATGTCGGAGCAAAAGTAGC
>NZ_JAOQJG010000017.1:0-3270 GCF_025567365.1 Anaerostipes amylophilus
TTGTATTTCATAGTTCCCTCCTGATTCATTTGATCTTATCCATTTTTATCGTAACAGCAGAAAGAGGACTTCCTGCTGTTATCTTTATCGATACCGATCTGTAAAATATCCGGGAGCATCTGTCTTATCAATGTTTGCATATTCGGAGTCTGTATGAGCATGACTGTATCCTGTTCCATTCTGCCCTTCGATCTCAATGTCTCCGGTAAACATGCCTTCATCATGGATGATGTTTGTTTTATTGATGCTTCCGTCATTCTTTTTCCATATCGCATACAGCTTGATGGTCTTTCCGGCATCTGTAAGATCAGAGACAGCTGCTCCATTCGTATAATCTGCCCTGACTGCATCCGGAGTCTTTGCCCATCCTACAAACGTATATCCTTTTCTGGTAAACAGACCGGATGGTATGGTATAAGATTCTCCTGTCTTTACCGGTATGATCTTTGCATCTGCCTGTGCGCCATTTGGCATGAAGCTGATCTTATACTGGCCATTTCCCCATATCGCATATAAGGTAAGGTCAGAAGCCGTCTGATATTTGATCGCTTCCTGATCTTCGTAAGCTGCAACATCTCCATCCTTTGTCTTACTCCATCCAAGGAACTGATAGCCGTTATTTGTAAATGTATTTTGGGGAAGTGTGAACGAACCATCATATGTTACGGTACTGTCATTCATTGTTCCGCTTCCACCATTGGAATTGTAATGGATCTTATACTGATTTGCTTTCCACTGGGCATATAAAGTTAATGCTTTCCCGCAGATCGTACTGTTTGTCGTATAAGACATCCCTGTACTGTTTGCCGTATCCTTCCATCCGGTAAGGGTGTATCCTGTTCGATTTGCCACTGGAAATGTCAGTTTACTTCCACAGGCAAAACTTTTTGTTGAATCTGCGGATGCGATCGTTCCATTGTTCCCTTTATAAGTCACTTTGTATTGTGTCTTATTTAGGTTGATCGTAACTTTACAATCATAGTATCTGTAATATTTCTGGTCACTTGGTTTTTTATACGGTGCAACACCGGTGTCATAAGCACTCAGTCCGATCGTAGTTTCAAAATCCGTTTGTTCTTTCGTGCTGTGATCGGGTGTTTTTGTCAGTTTATGCGACTGGCTGGATGGTGCATCATATGTCACATTGTTATATTTTTGATGAGCCGGAACCGTATATTTTACTTTTACGCTAATCCATGAATACGATCCAGAATTGGATTTTGTTGTTTTAACTGACGTTGTAGAAAGTTTCAAACCATATGGATTCGGATTGCTTGCAGAGACCTGTTTGATATTCAGTGTCCGGCTTGCATTATCGAATGAATAGTTTTTACAGGCTGATCCAGAATGGGTTACCTGTAGTTTTAATGTGGAAGTTCCCGATGGACCTTTTACTTCAACATAGGTATATTTATCATTGTTTGGGAATGATGTACTTCCCGCATTTTCTTTCGTCTTATAGGATGCCTGTACCAAATCGTGCCATGTAAGGACGGTAATAAAACTTATGGCAATCACAAGTGCCAATATCGCATATCCTTTTTTGCCTTTCATCTTATGCATCTTTTTCACCTTCCTTTCCTTTTGCTTGTTTTTATAAGTTCCATTCCAAAAAAGATCAAAATCCCGATTCCTGCATAACGAACCAGCTTCTCCCGTTGAATATCCCATTTGGAAGATTCAAAAGAAGTATCATCCATGGTACGGATCTTTTGAGCTGGAAGCTTTTGTCCCTGATCTCTTATGCAATAAACCACATATCGAAATTTTCCATGACTGCGGTATGGATGACAGGTAAGAAGTGTTACCATATCTTTTTCTTTCTGAATCCGGATCTGATCTGAATCATCCGGTTTTATGATCTTGATCTTTTCGACCCGATAAGAAAGTTTTTCCCATGGGTTTTGAATGGTGACTTTGTCTCCTGCTTTCAGCTTCTCGATCTCCCTGAAATATGGGATCCCCTGATATCCACGATGTGCAGCGATCACACAGTTACTGTTCTTCGTGCCAAGCGGTAATGATGTCTCTCCCATGATCGCAGCACCTTTTCTCATGTTTTCTAAGGTTGCTCCAAGATACAGTGGAAGTTTGACATGCATCTTTTTGATCCTGATATATCCAAAGTTGCTCCTGCCATCTTTCAACCGGATCGGTGACGTGCGATAACTCCAGACATCCTTTAGATCTTTCTGGCCTTCTTTATAGATCTTTTGATCATACTGTACGGCCTCCTGATAGAAAGGATCTTTTTCCTTCGGAATCTTCTTTTCCTTTTGAAAGGCTTTGATCTCCTGATCTGCATTTTTTTGTTGTCTATACGCAGAAAAATCGGGAGAAAGNTGTCTATGTTCTGTTTTCTTTCGATGAAGCTTTTGAAATACTTTTCCTAATAAGATCAGGGCTGTAACGATCATAAGCCCGATGGCGATCGCTTTTTTATAAGTTCTCATCCACTGGGAATCCTGATTTCTTGGCCGTATCGATGATCGTTGTTTCTTTACATATTTGGTTCTGACACCCCGTACCAGTAAACGATGGTCATTGACTCCATATGGGGTACATGTTACCAGTGTCACATAATCTTTTCCTTTGATGATCTGGAGTTTTCTTGTATCCTCTGGTCTTACCACAGAGATCTGATCCACTTTATAAGCTAAGGTTCGATCCAGTACATGAATAAAGAACAAATCCTCTTTTTTCATTTCCGTCAGATCTGTAAATAACTTTGCGGAACTAAGTCCGGTATGTCCAGTTAATACACTATGGGTACTTTTTCCACCTACCGGAATCGAAGATGCTGCAAGATGCCCAACTCCACGTTCCAGTATTTCTGCATCTGTACCGTGATAGATTGGGAGATTGACTGAGATACAGGGAATTTCCAGATATCCCATCACTCCTGAATGATCGATATTTAAGATATTATTATAGATCAGTGTCTCTCCATTGCTTTTTTTGACCTTGAACGGGTCCGTCAATTGTACCACTGACTTGATCAGGTCTTTGTTATATTCTTCCGCTTCCCGAAATGCCTGTTCTTTTTGCTTCTGATCATAGGTTTTTGCCTGTTTTTCATAGGACTTGATCGTTGAACCAGCACTTTTTTCAAACATGTAATTACTGATGAACGGATAAGACAACAAGGCAAAACCAAACAATATGATCAGTATTGGAATGATTTTTTGTTTCATATTTTTAAGATCACCCTGCCAGTTGCCTGACAGGGTTTATCAAAACATTTTTAAGTTTCTAACTCTTACTGAACTT
>NZ_JAOQJG010000018.1:0-2246 GCF_025567365.1 Anaerostipes amylophilus
CGCACCTGGCAACATCTCTCCTTTCTTATCTGTCTTGATAAACTGAATGCTGTACTTCTGTAACAGATCGTTACATTCCAGATTGATATCTATGTGCTTGTCAGTATCAAGAGATACCTCTCTATCTTCCGGATCGATCACATTAACCGTCGTTTCGATCGGATCATATCCTTTATACTTTCCTATATCTTTAAAGGAGATCGTTACTTTCTGCTTTCCTGCAGCTTCCGCTGTCTTTGGTGAAAAAGTCACATCATCATCCGTTACATCAGTAAGCTCCTGTTGTCCATCATCGTCGTAATTGCTGGAAAACGTGAAATCATCGGCATGATAGGTATCCCCTTTTGTAAAATCTGTTTTTGCAACTGAACTGATACCTGTAACCTGGGCATCTTTGTAATCATCGTCTGCCTTTACCATCTGATCCTGTGCATAGGTCGTCTTTAAGTTTGTACAGCCATAGAACATCTTTCGTACATCTTCCACATTTGAAGTATTAAAACTGGAAAGATCTAATTCTTTTAATCCGGTACAGTTGGCAAACATTTCAGACATATCTGCGACTTTGGATGTATCAATGTTCTTAAAATTGATCTTTGTCAGACTCTTGCACCCTGAGAACATCTTACTGGAGATCGTGTTCATGTAAATGACCTGATCTGCTTTCTGGGAGGAAATATAATAATCATTTCCATCTTTCCATAAGACGATACTTCCGTCTTTGTCCTGTGAAACGTCTTTGGTATCTGTTCCATCCGGAGCATTTTCCCATGTAAATGTAATACTTTCTGCATCCTGGATCTCCTGATTCAATGCTTCCCCTGTTTCCAGCACATAGATCCCGCCGTTTGGAGAAGGTGTATTGTTTCCATGTGGTTCTTCCACATCCGGAACATCCTCGGTATCTCGAATATCATTCATCGTTCCCGGTTTCGTATCCCAGTTGATCACAACCTCATGTTCTTCTGTATCAATACAATATCCATTTGGACCGGATATCTCTTTCACATAATAAGTTCCCTGATAAAAGTCCGTGGTATCTTTTCCATCGTCTCCTTTTCTGGTAAACTGTACGGCTTTGTCTTTCAATGTTGTTTTCTGGTCGATCAGAGTTCCTGCTTTCCATACAAGGGTTCCATCATCTTTCTTGATATCCTCTTTGGCATACAGGCCATAAACAGCTCCGCTGATCTGATCATCCTCATAAATAAAACTTCCATCCTCAAATCCACTTAGGGATTCTCCTGTCTTTTTCAGTGAGATTGATCCATAAACTGGTTCATCGGTATCTTCATAGGTGTAAGTACCATTTCCATCGCTGTCGTAATCTACACTTCGAAGATCTAAAGTAAATTCTTTCGCTGTATCATTTTTATTGTATCCATCCGGAGATTTTGTTTCTTTGATCTTGTAATGGCCATAAGGCAGCTTGCATGTCGCATATCCGTCTTTCATCGTTCCGGAGGTCAATCTTGCGATTTCTTTTCCATCATCATCGTAAATGACATATTCTGCATCATTTAACAGCTTCTTTGTTTCTTTGGAACGTTTTACCAGAACAAAATCGATCTCATTTTCCTGATCAACATAACTGTATTTGATCGTTTTTCCCTTATCTTTCTTGGTCAGCACGATGACCTGATCTTCTAAGAATGCATGTTTGTTCGAACCACTCTTCTGATGTAATGTGTACATTCCAAGAGCGATACCACTTGCTGTTGCGGTCCCATCTTCTCCTGTGGTCAGCGTTGTTACAACGTTTCCATCCTGATCGATTAGTTCAAAGACTGCTCCTGTTTCAGCTTCCGTTTTTGTATCGGATACTTTCTTTTCCTTTTTGATCTGGATCGATGCGGAATCGGAATATACATCTTTTGCAGTAAATTCATAAACTTTCATGCCATCGACTTCTTTTGGTTTATGATCTCTGGAATCATAAGCAGGTGCCAGATCATATCCTTCTGCCCCTTTTGTCTGGATCACAAGAAAATCATGGTCTGCTTTCAGATCTTCCAGTAAAAGACTTGCAGTTCCTTTGGCATCGGTTGTCAGTGTGCCGATCACGGCATCTTTTGACAGTGAATCGATATAAGCGGTACGGCTTTCTTCACTGCTCATATCTGCATCCTGATATCCACTTGCCTTTGATGCATCCAGTACAGCAAATTCCGCGGATACTTCGGCTTCTTCCACCTTATTTTTTTCCATTGTTTTCTTGATCATGAGTTTCTTTCCGATCCATGGAT
>NZ_JAOQJG010000019.1:0-615 GCF_025567365.1 Anaerostipes amylophilus
ATGTGGGTTCGGTCCTCCACTTCCTCTTACGGAAGCTTCAACCTGGACATGGATAGGTCACCCGGTTTCGGGTCTGCACTCACTGACTTGACGCACTATTAATGCTTGCTTTCACTTCGGCTCCGGACCTGAAGTCCTTAACCTTGCCAGTACGCACAACTCGCCGGACCGTTCTACAAAAAGTACGCAGTCCCTCATATAAAGAGGTCCCACAGCTTGTAGACACAGGGTTTCAGGTTCTCTTTCACTCCCCTCCCGGGGTACTTTTCACCTTTCCTTCACAGTACTATGCGCTATCGGTCACTAAGAAGTATTTAGCCTTACGGGGTGGTCCCCGCTCGTTCAGACAAGGTTTCTCGTGTCTCGTCCTACTCTGGATCCTGCTAGGCGGCTTGGGATTTCGGATACGAGGCTTTCACTCTCTCCGGCCGGACTTCCCAGTCCGTTCTCCTATCTTACGCCTGCCACGACGCAGTCCGAACCCCGCGATGCACGCATCACGGTTTGGGCTCTTTCCATTTCGCTCGCCGCTACTTTGGAAATCGATAAATTTTCTTTCTCTTCCTCCGGGTACTTAGATGTTTCAGTTCCCCGGGTTCCCCACATGCAGCTATG